>NZ_JACGAU010000015.1:0-45440 GCF_020137595.1 Campylobacter sp. RM12640 | reverse complement strand
AAAAACTATGAGTTAATGCAACCGCCATTGCGTCGGTTATATCAAGTGGTTTTATTTCTTTATTGATTTTTAAAAGCTTTTTAACCATAAAAGCTACTTGTTCTTTTTCTGCTTTTGCTTTGCCTGTGATTGTTTTTTTAACTTGTAAAGCTGTATATTCACTAAAATTCCCATAAGTTTGTAAGATTTTAAGTAGCATTGCTCCACGAAATTGTGCGAGTTTTAAAACACTTTGCGGATTATAAGCAAAAAATATATTTTCAACTGCCACACTAGCATTTGGGACTTTTTTAAAAATCATTTCTAAAGCTTCGTTTAATTCTAAAATATTATCTATTAATTCTTTACTCTTAAATCTTATTAGACCTGCTTCTAAAAGAGTATTTGTGCTGCCATTTTTTTCTAAAAGGCAATATCCACAAAATCTAGTTCCTGGGTCAAATCCTAAAATTTTCATATGTGAAATCCTTGTGAAATTTAAAATTATTTTTTTATGAAATGCTTATTATTACGATAAATTTCTTAATGAAATAGAATTTCACATAAACTGATTTTTATAGAATTTCACGAAAATTTATAAGAATTTTAAAAATTACAATAAAAATTCATAAAAAAATTTCACTAAATTAAAGAATTTTTTAAAGAGCTTGTGAAATTTATGATGAAATATTGTAAATTGTTTGTATATTTTTGGTATATTTTTTCACTATTAAAAGCATTGATATATAGGTGTTTTAAATATTTTTAAACAAATATTACTAGATTTTCACATCATCAAAGGTAATAACAAAAAAGAGGAATAAATGTTAAATAAAATTCTAGAAGAATTAAAAGTATTAATTGGAGAAAATCAATATAAAAATTATTTTGAAATTTTACAAATTAATGAAAGCAAAAATAATGAAATAATTCTAAATGCACCTAATCAATTCATAGCTAAACATATTCAAACAAAATACCAAAGCATATTAGAAAAAATAGCAGAAAAAACAAATAGTAAAAAATATAAAATTACAATTCAAGTAAATAATGAAAAAATAAACAAACCACAAGAAACTCAACCAATAGTAGCTAAAAAACAAATTTCAATATTAAATCAAAGTCTTACTTTTGATAATTTCATAGTAGGACAAAGTAATGAGTTTGCTTATAGAATTTGTAAAGCAATAACAGATGAAAATAAATTTGGAAAAGACTTTAATCCAATTTTTATATATTCAAATACAGGTTTAGGAAAAACTCACTTATTACAAGCTAGTGGGCATGAATGTTTAGAACTTGGAAAAAAAGTAATATATAAAACTTCAAAAGGTTTTATGAAAGACTATCAAAATGCAATATTAGCAAATAAATTTGATAGTTTTAATAGTGAATATAAAGATTGTGATTTATTATTAATTGATGATATTCAGTTCTTAGGAACTACTGATAAAATACAAGAAGAATTCTTTCATATCTTTAATGATATAGTAGAAAGAAATGGTCAAATAATAATGACTTCAGATGTAGCTCCTATAAATTTAAATGGAATTGAAGATAGATTAAAATCAAGATTTAATAAAGGAGTTCTTGCAAATATTAGTGTCCCTGATATAGAAACCAAAAAAGCAATTATTAAGAAAAAAAGCCTTGTATATGATATAGAATTAAATGATGAAATGATTAATACTATTGCTAATTATATAGGTGAAAATGTAAGGGATTTAGAAGGAATTATAAATTATATTTACGCTTTTCAAAGTATAAGAAAACAAAAAATAACCTTAGATGATTTAAAAAATCAAATAAAAGAATACATTAAAGAAAATCAATCAAATATTGAAATTGAAGATATTTTTGATATAGTAAGTTCAGAATTAAATGTAAAAATAAGCGAAATAAAATCAAGTTCTAAAAAACAAGAAATAGTAAAAGCTAAAAGAATAGTTATATTTTTAACTAAAGAATTAATTTCAAATTCAGTAAGCCAAATAGCAACTCATTTTCAAATGAAAGACCATAGTGCTATTTCAAAACATATTAAAAAAATAAATGAAATGATATGTCTTGATGATGATTTTAGAAGCCTAGTAGAACATTTAAAAAATAAAATAATAAACTCAAAAAATAAAGATTATTAAATATAATAAAGCGAAAAAGGAAGAATATGGAAATACAAATAGACAAAAAGAGATTAGAAAATATAGCTTTAATAGTTAGCAATTATGTTGAGAAAAAAGATAATACAAGTTTAAATTCTAATATTTTATTATTAGCTTATAACAATGAATTAATTTTAAGAGCAAGTGATAGTGAAATAGGAATTGAATATAAAATCCAAGAATGTAATATCATAAATGAAGGGCAAATTTTTATCAATGCTAAAAAATTAATTGATATTTTAAAAAGCCTTGATAATAGCGATATTAAAATCAAAAAATTAGAAAAATCTATCAAAATTACCCAAAATAAAACTAATTTTTCATTGCCAATAAATAGTGAAAATAATTTTTCTTTCTTAGAAGATGAAAATAGCAAAACACCTATTTTAATAAGTGCAAAAGAACTAAATATCGGCTTTAAAATGATTTTACCTGCTGTTGATAATAATGGTATTTCTTTTCAATTTAATTGCTGTTATATAGATATTTTAAAGGATAGCATTGTTTTTGTAGGAAGCGATTCTAAAAGAATTCACAAATATTCATTCATAGCTCAAAATGAATACGAACAAAGATTAATAATTACAAAAAAATCAGCTCAAGAACTACAAAAATTATTAAATGAAGAAGTAAGAGTTTATAAAACAAATAATTATTTAATCATTGAAAATGATAATTTTAAATTCTTTACAAAATTAGCAACTATTGATTTTTTAAGATATGTTGAAGTAATGCCACATAAATTACCTACAAATGAAATTATCATTAAAAACGAAGACTTTTTAAATGAAATAAAAAAACTAAGTGCAGTTTGCACAAAATGTCAAATAGAATTTGAAACCGGTAAAATCACATTTAAAAATAATGCTTTAAGTGATGATTTTAACGAAACAAATGCTACAAGTGAGCTAGAAACAAATATTACTATAGAAGATAAATTTGAAATAAATCTTACAAACAAACATATGATGGATTTTTTACATTTAAATGAAAATGAATATTTCACATTTAAATTCTATTCATCAGCAGCTCCTGTTGTGTTAGAAAGTAAAAATTTCTTATCACTAATATCAGCAAATAAAAACTAAGGATAAATAATGCAAGAAAATTATGCAGAAAGTAAAATTAAAGTATTAAAAGGACTAGAAGCAGTTAGAAAACGCCCTGGAATGTATATTGGCGATACTAACTTTAATGGTCTTCATCATATGGTTTATGAAGTAGTTGATAACTCTATTGATGAAGCTATGGCTGGCTTTTGTAATACTATTGATATTGAAATTACCAAAGAAGGTTCTTGTATAGTTACTGATAATGGTCGTGGAATTCCTGTTGGAATTCACCCAACTGAAAATATCTCAACTCTAACCGTTGTTTTAACCGTTCTTCACGCTGGTGGAAAATTTGATAAAGATACTTATAAGGTTAGTGGTGGTTTGCACGGCGTTGGTGTATCGGTTGTAAATGCACTTTCATCTAAATTAATTGCAACTGTTAAAAGAGATGGAAATACTCATAGACAAGAATTTTCTAAAGGTATTCCAACAAGTGAGCTAGAAATAATCAAAACAACTAATCGCACAGGAACTAGCATAGAGTTTTTCCCTGACCCTGAGATATTTGAAGTAGTTGAATTTGATTATGATACTTTAGCTAAGAGATTTCGTGAATTAGCATATCTAAATCCACAAATTACTATTAATTTTAAAGACCAAAGAAATGGTAAAAGCGAAACTTATCATTATGATGGTGGTATTTCTCAATTTGTAACTGATTTAAATAAAAAAGAAGCTGTTACAAATGTAATTGCATTTAACGATGAAGCAGAAGATGTAGTTGTAGATATTGCACTAATGTATAATGATACTTATAGTGAGACTTTATTTTCATTCGTAAATAACATTAAAACTGCAGATGGTGGAACTCACGAAGCAGGCTTTAGAATGGGGCTTACAAAAGTAATTACAAGTTATATTGAAGCAAATGCAGCTGCTAGAGAAAAAGATATAAAAATAACAGGCGAAGATACTAAAGAAGGGCTTATTGCAATAGTTAGTGTAAAAGTTCCTGAACCACAATTTGAAGGACAAACTAAAGGTAAATTAGGTAGTTCTTATGTTCGTGGTATAGTAAATAAAATTACAAACGATGCTTTAACTAAATTCTTTGAAGAAAATCCAAACGATGCTCGTGCTATTATGAATAAAGCTTTAATGGCTGCAAGAGGTCGTGAAGCAGCAAAAAAAGCAAGAGAATTAACTCGTAAAAAAGAAAGCATAAGTGTAGGGACTTTACCTGGAAAATTAGCTGATTGTTCTTCAAAAGACCCTGAAATTAGAGAAATATATTTAGTAGAGGGCGATAGTGCTGGTGGTTCTGCTAAACAAGGAAGAAATAGGGAATTTCAAGCGATTTTACCTTTAAAAGGAAAAATCTTAAATGTTGAAAAATCACACCTTGATAAAATCTTAAAATCTGATGAAATTAAAAATATGATTACGGCATTTGGTTGTGGAATAGGCGATGATTTTGATATAGAAAAATTAAGATACCATAAAATTATCATTATGACAGATGCTGATGTTGATGGTTCTCATATTCAAACTCTAATTCTTACATTTTTCTTTAGATTTATGCAAGAATTAATTAGAAATGGACATGTATATTTAGCTCAACCACCATTATATCGCTATAAAAAAGGTCAAAGAAAAGAAATATATTTAAAAGATGAAAAAGCTTTAAATGATTATTTGATTGAAACTGGAGTTGAGAATTTAGAATTTAGTGGAATTGGGACAAATGATTTAAAAGATTTCTTAAAAGTTGTAGCAGCTTATAGAAGTATTTTAAATGAGCTTAAAAAACGCTTTAATGTGATTGAATTAATTAGACATTATGTTGAAAATCCTGATATTTTAGCTCTTAATATGCAAGAAATTTTTAAAGTATCAAAAGAATTTTTAGAAGCAAAAGGATTTAATATATTAAATCATTATCTTAGTGAAGATGAGATTAAAATCTATGTTCAAACTCAAAATGGTTTAGAAGAAATAGTTGTAAATAATGATTTATTTTATAGTCCATATTTTGAAGAAGCTTCTTATATTTATAAAAAAATTGAAGAAAGAAATATTTTTAATGATAAAGATTTCTTAGAAGTTCTTGATGAAGTTGAAAAAAATGCTAAAAAAGGAACTTATATTCAGCGTTATAAAGGTCTTGGTGAGATGAACCCAGAACAATTATGGGAAACTACAATGGACCCTGAAAATCGCCGTTTAATTCAAATTAGTGTTGATGATTTTGATAGGGCTAGTGGAGTGTTTAATTTATTTATGGGAGATGAAGTTGAGCCTCGCCGTGAATATATTCAAGCACACGCTAAAGATGTAAAACACTTAGATATATGACAATTAGTAAAAAAATTGAAAGAAAAAATAGGCAAGATGCAGCTATTAAGCTCATTATGCCTTTATTACTATTAGTTTTTGCTTTTGTATATTTGCAAGAATTTAACGAAATAGTTTTTAAACCATTAGATATATTAGTAATTTTATGTTTTATATTTTTGTATTTTTATTATTTTGTTTTTGTAATTTATAAATCAGTAAAGCATAATGTAATTGATGAAAAAACTGGGACTTTATTACAAAGTGAATTTACAAAATATCTAAATAATGATGATTTTATAGTGTTTTTTACAATTTCTAATATAAACGAAATTAAATTAATGCTAGGGTTTAATAAAAGTGATAGATTATTGAAAAAATTAATTGATAAATTCTATGCGTGGGATGAAAATCTAATAATAGGTAGGATTACTACTGCTGATTTTATGATTTTAAGTAGTTCAAAGCATAAAACCTTGCAACACGAAATTAAAAAAATATTTTTAGAAATTAAAAGAGAAAGAATAGATGGAGTTGATTTTAAGTGCTATTATTCTATTATAAAATCAAGTATTAATTTTAATAAACTTTATTTAGAAGCACAAAATAGATTAAAAGATGATGTAGATGTAGCTACTGAAAATATCATTACTAATAGTGTTGTAAGCTCTATAAATAAGAGTGATTTTTTCTTAAAAATCCAAAGGCTAGAAGGTGAAGAAGAAATATATTATTTAAATTATAGGATTAATTCAGATTATCCAGAGAAAATATCTCAAGCAAAATTAGAAGAAATAATTATTAAAAATAATTTAGAATTTAATTATTATAAAAATCTTTTAGAACTTTTAGCGAAAGAATATCATTTTGATAATAGGATTATTATTAAAATATCTCCTGATTTTTTAAGGAATTTAAATTTCTTATTTTATTTAGGAGAATATTTTATTAAGCACCCTAATACAAATGGGAAAATTATTTTTGAATTTTTTGAAAATGATGTTTATTATGATATGCCAAGATTTGAAGAAATAATAAAAGAATATAGAGAAATTAATATCAATTTTGCCCTAAATCGTATAGGTTCGCCTAGTTCTTTAGAATATTTAAAACGATTAGAATTTGAATTTGGTATTTTTGATATTGAGTTTAATAAAAATGTAAAAAATGAAAAATATTTTATAATTTATGAAAATTTATTTAATTTATGTAAAAGCCTAAATATCAAAACTATTATGAGATTTATTGATAATAAAAATCTACTTGATTTAACAAAAGATATTAAATTTGATTATTATCAAGGCTTTTTATTTTATAAGGACAAAAATCTTAAGGAGATGAAATGAAAGAAAAATTAAAATACGGACAAAAAGAAATAAAAAAAATTAAAGGTAAAAAATTAGAGCGTTGGGAAAATAAGCAAAAAAATGATTATGTTATTAAAATAACCCTACCTGAATTTGCTTGTCTTTGCCCAAGAAGTGGTTATCCTGATTTTGCAACATTATATTTAGAATATATACCTAATAAATGGGTAGTTGAACTTAAAGCAATTAAACTTTATGTTAATTCATTTTATAACAAAAACATAAGCCACGAAGATAGTATAAATAAGATTTATAATACTCTTAAAAAGCGTTTAAAACCAAAATATATTAAATTAGTTGGAGATTTTAATCCTCGTGGTAATGTTCATACGGTGATTGAGTGCTGCTCTGATACGGAAATTAAAAAAGAAAAGAAAAAAGATAAAAAGGATAAATAATGATTAGTCCAGAGCTTGTTTTACATATTTTTAAGGCTGCTTCAATTTCAAGATGGAATGATTTTCCTAGAATTTGTAATTTAGTTGAACTTGATAAACAAGCTCATAAGGCTATTATTGCTTATTTTTTAGCAAAAAGTGAAAAAGATATTGATATGAGATTTTTACTTGATGCTATTGTTGTTGAGTTTATTTCTCGTGTAATAGTTACTGATATTCGCCCTGATGTATTAAATGAAATCAAAAAAACAAAACAAAAAGAATTAGATGAATGGATACAAAAACAATTTAGTTTAATCAATAAAAACGATGATTTTTTAAAAATTTTTAATAATTATTATAATGATAAAACTCACGAAAAAGAAAAATTTATTTTAAAAGCAGCAGGGTATTTATCAACTAGATATGAGTTTTCATTCATATATCCAAATGTTAGTAATTATGAAGAAATTAAAGCTAAGTTAGATGAAGAATTAGAAGATTATTTAGAAATTTTAGCAGTTCAAAAAATATCATTAAATCAAAAATTAGCTAAGGTAATTGATTTAAGTGGTCGTTTAAGATTTCAAAAGCGTTGGGCTCAAACTCCTAGAATTCCTGAAACAAGTGTTTTAGGACATATGTTAGTAGTAGCTGTTTTAAGCTATTTTTATTGTCTTAAAATAAAAGCTTGTGATACTAGATTTATTAGCAACTTCTTTTGTGCGATTTTTCACGATTTACCAGAAAGTCTTACAAGAGATATTATTACACCTGTTAAATACGGAATTGATGGACTTAGTGAAATAATAAGTGATTATGAGCTTAAATTAATTGATGAAAAGATTTTACCTTTTGTGCCTAATAATATAAGAGCTGAATTTGCTTATCTTTTAGGAATTTATAATGAAGATGGTAAGATTAAAAAAGATGAATTTAAAAATAGAATAAATAAAGAAAATGTAAAAATTATTCAAAATCCTAACGATTATAATGAAGATTGTTTTAATACAATTGATGGAAAAATGCTTAAAGCTTGTGATAAAACTGGAGCTTTTTTAGAAGCAATTATTTCTAATTATTACGGCGTTAAATCTAAGGATTTAAAAAATGGTTATTCAAAGATTTTAAATGATTTTAAAGAAAATCCTAAAATTGGTGAAGTAAATTTTTATGAAATGTTAAAAGAATTTGAAGAGTTTTTTACAAACCCAAGCCAAGAGACTTGCGGCACACACTCATAAAAAGTGCTCTGCTATGTTCCCATCCTGAAGCTCTGCTTTTTACAAACATTGCACAAGGCTTGACTTGAGAAAACGCATTTTAAGATAAAATGACTTAATAGAGGGTAAATGAAATTAGATTTAATTTATATTTTTTTAGCGAATTTAAGAATTACTTTTATAGGAGTTAATAATTCTTTTGATTTAAGAGCTAAATTAATTTCTTGTATTGCAGGAGTTGTTAAAGATGAAAGACAAGATTTAAAGCGAAAAATAGAACAACTCTCAAAAGAAATCTATAAAAAAGAAATTAAAAGAAGAATATTTTTAGCGACCATTTATCAATATATAAAATATATTAAACAAGATACAATGGGAGTTGATAATATACTTAAAGGAATTAAAAAATTAACTAAACAAAATCCAAAACTAAAGCGAAAAATTAATTTCGTTCAACTTGATAGATTAGTATTGAAAAAATCAATCAAAGAAGGCGAAGAAGAAATTGAAGATTTCGCACAAATTAGGGTTTTAGAATTTTTAAAAAACGAAGTTATTTGATTGGTTATTAAAATTATATACAATAAAAAAAACTGATAGGAAAAAGTATGGCTAAATTTATATTTGTAACAGGTGGAGTTTTAAGCTCACTTGGTAAAGGAATTGCAGCAGCTAGCATTGCAAGTTTATTAAAACAAAGTGGATTAAAGGTAAGTATTTTAAAGGCTGACCCTTATATAAATATTGACCCAGGAACTATGAGCCCACTTGAGCATGGAGAAGTTTTTGTTACAAAAGATGGTGCAGAAACTGACCTTGATTTAGGACATTATGAAAGATTTTTAGATGAAGATTTAACTCATCTTAATAACTTTACTACAGGAAAAGTATATCAAAGCGTAATTGAAAAAGAACGCCGTGGAGAATATCTAGGTAAAACTATTCAAGTAATCCCACATATTGTAGGCGAAATTGCTAGTAGAATGGAAGCAGCGGCTTTAAATCAAGATGTTTTAGTAGTAGAAATTGGTGGAACGGTTGGGGATATTGAAGGCTTACCATTCCTTGAAGCAATTCGTTCTTTAGGACTTAAATACGGAAAAAATAATGTATTTTATGCACATTTAACTCTTGTTCCTTTTATAAAAGTAGCAGGAGAATTAAAAACTAAACCAACCCAACATTCAGTTGGAGAATTAAGAAGAATAGGTATTAGTCCTGATATGATAATAGCTCGTAGTGAAATCCCACTAGGCGATGAAATAAAAGAAAAAATTGCAAAGAGTTGTGGTGTAGAAATTGATTGTGTAATAGAAAGTATTGATGCAAAAAGCATATATCAAATTCCACTTAAATTTTTAGAGCAAAATATACTTTTACCTATTGCAAAACACTTAAATCTAAAGCTAAAAACTCCTAATTTAAAAGAGTATGAAGCATTAACAGAAAAAATAATTAATCCAAGCAAAAAAGTTAAAATTGCTTTCGTAGGAAAATATATAGATTTAAAAGAAAGTTATAAATCTTTAACAGAAGCACTAATTCACGCAGGTGCAAATCTTGATACAAAAGTAGAGATTAATTGGATAGATAGCGAAGAATTAAAAGATGAAAATGATTTAGCTGGAAATGATGGAATACTTGTAGCTGGTGGATTTGGACAGCGTGGTGTTGAAGGTAAAATCAAGGCTATTAAATACGCTCGTGAAAATAATATTCCATTTTTAGGAATTTGTCTTGGAATGCAGCTTAGTTTAATTGAATTTGCTAGAAATGTTATAAAACTTGATGATGCTAACTCAACTGAATTTGATGAGAATACTAAAAATCCTATTGTTTATTTAATTGATGAATTTATTAATCAATCAGGTTCAAAAGAAATCAGAACAATAAAAACTCCATTAGGTGGGACTTTAAGACTTGGCGAATATGTTTGTAATATAAAAGAAGGCACACTTTTAAGTAAATTATATAATTCTAAAGTAGCTTATGAAAGACATCGCCATCGCTATGAAGCTAACTCAAAATATCGTGATTTATACGAGCAAAATGGACTTATTATTAGTGGGGAATCAAATGGACTTATTGAAGCTATTGAAAATACAAATAATGATTTCTTCGTAGCCGTTCAATATCATCCTGAATTTACTTCAAGGCTAACTAAAGCAAATCCTGTCATCTTAGGCTTTATTAGACAATGCTTGCACTAAATAAAACTAAAATTAAGCAGGTTTTAGAAGATAGATTTAAAAACGATTTTCATAAAAGCCTTAGCACTATTCCAAAACCTCATACCTTTAAGGATATGAATAAAGCAGCAATTAGAATAGCTAAGGCAATAAAAAATAAAGAAAAAATAGCAGTAGTAGGAGATTATGATGTAGATGGCATAGTATCTTCTACTATTATGAGTGAATTTTTTGCTAATTTAGGTGTAGAAATAATTGTTAAAATTCCAAATCGTTTTAGCGATGGATACGGAATTAGCGAAGATATAGTGAGTAATTTAGACGCTAGTTTAATAATCACGGTTGATAATGGAATAGTAGCGTATGAAGCTGCAAATAAATGTAAAGAATTAGGTATAGATTTAATAATAAGCGATCATCACACCCCAGGAGATACTTTACCAAATGCTTATGCTGTAATTAATCCAAAAAGAGATGATTGTGATTTTTCTAAGCATATTAATTGTGAGATTTGCGGGGCACAAGTAGCTTGGTGGCTATGTGGGGCTATTAAAAAAGAATTAGATATAGAATACAATATGGCTAGTTTTTTAGATTTATTGTGTATTGCAATTGTTGCTGATATGATGAATTTAAATGATTTAAATCATATATTAGTTCGTTATGGCTTAAAAGAGTTAAATAAATTAAATCGTCCTGCTTTTGTAGTTTTAAAAGAAAAATATAAAAAGAAATTCTTTGATTATGAGAGTATTCCGTTTTTAATAGCACCATTATTAAATGCTAGTGGAAGAATGGATGATGCTAGTATTTCTTATAAATTTTTAAGAGCAAAAAGCCTTAATGAAGCTAAGAATTTATTAGAAATAATAGAAAAATTAAACCAAGATAGAAAAGAACAAGAAAAGCAAAGTTTTTTAGAAAGCATAGAATTTGCAAACGAAAATGATAAAGTAATCATAGCTTATTCTAAGAATTGGCATAAGGGTATTTTAGGCATAGTTGCAGGTCGTTTAGCTAAACAATTTAATAAACCTAGTTTTGTTTTTAATATTGAAGATGACTTAGCAAAAGGAAGTGCTAGAAGCGTAGCAGAGCTTGATATTTTAGAGCTTTTATCAAATGTTAGCGATATTTTGACTAATTACGGCGGACATAAAGGAGCTGCTGGACTTGCTTTAAAGGTTGAACATTTAAAAGAATTTAAAACAAGGCTAAATAATTTAGAACTTAATTATAATGATATTGATTTTTGTGATACTACTAATACTTTAGGCGAGTTAGAATTTAGCGAAATTGATATGGAATTATTAGATATTTTAAGTGATTTTGAGCCCTTTGGACAAGGTAATGAAAAGCCATTTTTTATAAGTAAAGGCGTAATTATTAAAAATCTAGTTTTATTAAACGAAAAGCACTTAAAATGCACTTTTACTCAAAATAATTTAACTTTTGAAGCGATTTGTTTTAATTGTGATTTTATCCCATTTGAAAATGAATGTGTCAATATTCATTATAGTTTGCAAAAAAATTATTTCAAACCTAGCCCTACAATTCAGCTAAATATTTCTAATATTTATATTTAATATTTTAAAATAACTAAATTTTATTTTATTGTTTTAAAAAAGGTTTAAAATGAAAAAATCAATAATTTTAATAAATATATTATTTTTACCAGCTTTTGCTGATGGTTTTATAAACTTACCAAAAGGAGAAGATATTAGTAATAATAATGCTGATATTACAGGAACTAGTGAAGCTTTAAATAAGTCTAGAGCTTTAATAATTAATAATAATTTAAATATAACATTGAAAAATAATGCAAAAAATAATGCAATTGTTTATACCCCAATTACTTTTAATAATGCTACATTTATAACAAATAGTTTCTTAAATAAAGATTATCACTTACATTTTTATGACAAAATAACTTTAAATAGTGGTAATTTTATAGATTATGGTTCTACTTTTATTGGAAAAGGTGGAATAATCATTAAACCTTTTCAAGAGATTGATAACGAATATGCTATTGAATTACAAGGTGGAAAAGCAAAATTATATAATTCATATTTAGAAAATGGTCAAGCAACTCCAGGTGGTTATGGAGGATATAAAGCAGCTTCGGCTATTAATATTAAAAAAGGAGAATTACATTTAATTAGTAGTACTATTAAGGCTAATAAACAAGGAGATAGTTTTTCTGCTCCACTTACTAGTGTTACTTTTGGATATGATAAGTCAAAAATTACTCTTACTTCAACAAATATAATCAGCAATTCTAGTGCAGGTGCGATTTCATCAAATGATGAAGTTATAATTGATGATACTATTTTTGATACGGAATGGGCTAATATTTCTAATAAACCAATTAATAATGGAACACATATTATAGGGACAATTAATTCAAAAAATTTAACAATTAAAGGAATTACTAATAAAGATTTTATAGCCTTAAATAATATAAATTTATTAAAAAATACTTATAATGATCCAAATACTAAAAATGATACACCTTTTAAAACTTGGATATATACTACTGCTTCAAATATTGAAAATAGTGAAAATATTAATATAGATAAAGTTTATTTAATAGGTAATTTATCTTCAAATATAAAAGCTTTAGGAAATAAGAAATTTGATATAAATAATTCTTTTATTACAGGTAATATTATAAATGGTAAAGAAATTGATATATTAAATTCTAAAGGTGTTACAGATATTAAAATAAATAATTCTTTAATAGGTGGAAAAGTTACTAATGAGTATGGTGGTATATATACTACTAAGTCATATTTGAATAATTATTTAGAAGCAAAAGGTTTAAATAATAATTTAACTGATTTTGATTCATCAGTATTTAAAAATGGTTTTAAAGCTAAAGATATCAATTTAACTAATTCAACTTTGTTAAATTCTATAAATAATTATGAAGGTAATTCATTTGTTTTAAATGGAGCTAAATTAGGTGAAAAATATGATAATAAGGCAAATGTAATTATTAATAATGGTTATTTAAAAGCTACAAATTCTTTAATAAATATGGGTATTAAAAGTTCAAATAATATTAATATTGAATTAGTAGGGACTACTTTAATAGGTAATACTTATGATTTAAATAATAATAAAAAAATTATTAATAATCTTACAGCTAATAATTCAAGAATATTAGGTGCATTTAGTGTAAATAATTTAAATGTTAGTAATTCTACTTTTTATTTAAGTAACAATAATTATGATGGAGCAATTATTTCAAAAATTAGTACAAGTGGGATTGATAATAATTTTGGTATCTTAACAGCTTTAACTAAAGATAGTAATGGAACTTATAAAGTTAATAATTTAAATTCTAATTTACCTTTAGCTATTTTAAAAGTTGGAAATGGTAATGCGAATATTAATAGCTTTATTAAAGATTTGAAATTTTATTCAGGTATTAGTGAATTTGCTTTAGCTAATAGTTATTTGAGTAAAAAGGAAATAATAAATGGTAATGATAGGTATTTAGTATATGCTTTAACAAATAATAAAAATATGAATTTTGATGATTTAGAATTTAATTCAAAGAAATTAGATATATCAGCTATTAATAATTTAATTACTGATACATCTAAAATTAATGAATATGCAGATATTAAAGATACTATAAAAACTAGTGTAGAAGCTAATCAATTATCAAATGAAATAACTAATAAAGATAAAAGTCAAAATAATATTGGAATTTTAGTAGCTAATTTTGATAATAAAAGCATTCCTTGGATAGATTTAAAACCTGCAAATCCTATTAAGCCAACAACCCCACCAAATATTGAAGATACTAAACCAAGTGAGCCAGAAATAAAACCTGATATTAAGCCAGAAGTTACACCAGAAACTCCTATAAATCCTAATGAAAATATTAAACCTAATCCTAACGAAGAAGCAAAACCTGAAATCAAACCAAGCATTCCTTGGATAGATTTAAAACCTGCAAATCCTATTAAACCAAGTGAGCCTAAGACTGATGAAGAAAAATTTGAAATAGCATTAGAAGAACAAAAAGAAGCTATAAAATTAATGGTAACAGGTAAAAATGAAAAAGCTTTAGAATCAGCTAAATTAATGACTTCGCAATTTTATTTTTCTCAAGTGTTTGAATATAATAATCTTAATAAGCGTTTAGGAGAATTAAGAAGTTTTACTAATAATAATGCAGGAATTTGGATTCGTGGATATATAAATAAAGGTAGTATCAAAAATACTTCTATAAAAGCCAATGAAATACAATTAGGTGCTGACAAAATTATAAATAATAATGATTTTGATACTTATGCAGGAATTATGCTAAATATCGGTAAAACAACTACTGATAATACTACTAATTCAAAAATTAATAATTATGGTTTTGGAGTGTATTTTAGTAATGTTTATAATAATGGATTTTTCTTAGATGCTACTCTTAAAACAAATCATTATAAAAGCGAGTTTAGAAACGATACATTTTTAGGAAATTCTACTAGTAAAGGAACAGGTATAATAGCAAGTGCTGAATTAGGTTATAGATTTGGTGATGAATTTTATTTAGAGCCTAGTTTAGAATTGATTGCAAATTATATCCCGAAGACTGATATTAAAGGTGAAAAAGTAATTCAATTTGGCAATTTATCTCAAGTATCAAATGTCAATATTACATCTTCTTCAAAAGTTTTAATGGTATCAAAAGCAGCAGTTTATACTGGAGTAGATATTAATAATACAACATTAAGAGCTGGAATTGGTGGAATATTTGATTTAACTAATAATCCTGATTTTTTAGTTAGTGATGGGATTAGCTCTTTTGCTTTTAGTGGAGCGAAGAAAGATAAAAGAGGTTTTGCAAGTATAGGACTTAATAAAAATATTAGTAAAAAATTAGGATTAAATATAGAAGCTGAAAAGACTTTTAGTGGGAATTTAAATATTGATTATAATATTAATGCAAGTATTAGATTTGAGTTTTAAACATTGAATTTTCTTATTTTAAATTCTAATTTATAGGATTTAAAATAAGGTTTTCAAATATTATTAGCTTTTAAGTAATTTCATAAAAATAAATATACTCACAAACTTAGTATAAATAATAAATTTATTAAAGAATTTAATATGACTTTGGTTATTCAAATATAGTTTTATTTCTTCCTGTTTGTTTAGCTTTATAAAGTCTATTATCAGCAGTTTCAAACGCTCCAAATTTAGAGTTTGTAACCAAACTAACACCTATACTAATAGTTAGTTTTATTTCGTGATTTTTAGCCTTAAAAGTATGATTTTGCACTTCGTTTCTAAGGTTTTCAAGTAAGCTAACACATTTATAAAAATCATATTCTTTAAAAATTAAAACAAATTCTTCTCCACCATAACGATAAGCTTTTGAATATTGTTTCAAAATACTTGCAAGACTTCTTAAAATAATATCTCCTACATCATGCCCGTAAGTATCATTAATCTTTTTAAAAAAATCTATATCAACTACAGCAATTACATCTTTATTTTTTACTTCAGTAGTGTCATAAGCTCTTCTGTTATAAACATTAGTTAGTGAATCATAAAACGCTAATTTATATCCTTGATAACCAATAGCAGCTAAGAATATAAATGAGCCTAATTCAAAATAACTTAAATTATAAAATTGAAGGCTATTGTAGAATATAAATTGAAAATAGGCTGCAATATATGCACCTTGCAAGAAACATTCAAAATTTTTAATTTTTCTAAGAATTACAACATAAATCATTAAAACTAAAAATAAGCAAAAAGAAAAATCTGAATAAGCATAAGTAAGATTTATAAAGTTTAAATTATGCAAATATGATATGAATTGGTAATCTTTAATAAATATACCAATTAAGATATAAAACAATACTACTAAATAAGCAGGAATTAATCTTTTTGTAGAAAGATAATCTTTTTTAAGCGTTAATAATATTGCAAATACAATCGGTGAAAATAGTGAAATATATGCGTGGGCTTGTTGAAAATCCATAAAAATAAATAAAATCCTACTAGCTAAAAATAACAATGTTATAAAAGTGATATTTAGTTTTTTAAAATATATTGAACCTAAAAATACTAAAAGTTCAAAACCAAGTGTTGCCGCAGGAAGTGGATAGATTAATTCTAATAGAAGTGATTGCTTCATAATTTACCTTTATATTTAGTTACTGATTATACTAATATATCGGTAATTAAATTTATATTTTAATATGTTTTTAAAGTTTAACCCTATTTATAAAATAGGGTTTGTGAATTTATAAAGAAAGTTCTTTTAAAAATTCATCTTTTAAATAAATTTTCATATCTTCAAAATTAATAATAATTTGATTTTTAAAATCCTTTGATAAGAATACAAAACCATTACTACTAATATAGAATTTGTCTAATTCTATATTTTTATCAAGATTTTTTGAATTAAAATACACCTTAAAAGTATCAAAATCTTTTATAATATCTTTTAATAAATATTCCTTTTTTGTGTTTTCGTTATATGTTTTTATTTCTATTTTTGAATTGGTTTTATTATCTATATTTTGTGAAGTTTGTTTCATATAAGATATGATATTGTTGATTTGAAAATAACTTGAGTAATTAGAATTTGATTTGTAGTTTTTAAAATCATCTTCCATTGATTTTTTGATTTCATTTAAAGCTTTTATATGTTGTTTATTGATTGCATCAAAACTTTTAAAAAAATCATCAAACGGGTCATAGAATTTATTTTCTAAAGCATCAATTCTTTGTTTTAGAATTTCATTTTCTTGTTTTAATTTTTCAATTTCACTGATTGAACTAGCATTTAATGCACCTATACAAAATAAAGAAATTAATATCTTTTTCATATTTTCTCCTTCAATAAAATTTATAAAATATTTTATATTTATATTTATAACAAAGTTTTAGAATAAAATTTTTGTTTAATGAATTTATTTTGTATGTAAATAATTTTAATTTTATTATAAGTTTTTTGTTTCACGTGAAACATTAAAATAATCTAATGATAAAAAGTTTCACGTGAAACATTATTTTTTCTTTTCATTGATTATGATAAAAATCATTCCAATAATTCCACCAATGCAAACAACACCCATAAATAAATATTGAAATATATCTAATCCATTCATTTAATTGCTCCTAAAAATTCATTTTCTATATCATCATTAAAAAAATCATAATCTTGATTTTTATAAGTAAATTTTAATCTTGCAGAATGAAGACAAAGCCTACTTGCACCACAAAGTTCTTTTATATTTGATATTTTCTTATCTAAAATATCTCTTGCTTGTTTGTTAGTAAGCCCATACAAATTATCCCCTGCGATTTTATTTCCTACATAATGCAAATGCACTCTTAATTGATGTTGTCTTCCTGTTAGTGGAATTGCTTTTAAAAGTGTATATTTAGGATAATTTTTGATAACTATAAATTCAGATTGTGAAATCTTGCCATCTACACAAACTTGCATTTTATTTTTTAAATCATCATCATTTTTAAGTCTTGCACTAACACAAAAATCATTTTTAATATTACCACATACTAATGCTAAATATTCTTTGTGTATTTTTTGTTTTGCAAAAAGTTCTTTTAATTCTTTATTGGCAGTTTTTGTTTTAGCTACCATTATAAGACCACTTGTAGCAGCGTCAAGTCTATGAGCTACACTTGCATTTTCTCCATATTTTTGCCAAATTTCATCATTTAAAGAATATTCACAATTTCTTCCATTAGGATGTGATAAAACTCCGCTTGGTTTATTAAAAATTGCAAAATATTCATTTTCAAAAATTGGTTTTAAATTATTACTAACGCATTCATAAATTAGTAAATAATATTCTCCACAAATAATAGAATTCTTTTTACATATTTCAATATCAGTTAAATTTATTTCTTCTATATTTAAAGTATTTTCTAGCTTTTTACTAACATTATTTTTAAAAATAATAACACGATTTTTATCACAAAATCTTTGTGCTTTTTTTAAATCGTAATTTAAATTTTGCATAACTAATTGATAAGCTTTTTTATTTTCTGTAGTAAAAAATTTTTTATATAAATATCCCACTCTTTTTAACCTTTATTATATATCTACTTATTATAATACATTCTTTTTTAAAATTCACAAAGGAAAAATAATCAATCATGAAGGTAGTAAAAAGAACAGGTAGAGTAGAAGAATTAGACATATCTAAAATTAAAAAATATACAACTTTAGCAACTGAAGGGCTTGATAATGTAAGCCAAAGTGAGCTAGAAGTTGATGCTAAAATACAATTTAGAGATATGATAACTTCTGAAGAAATACAAAACACTTTAATAAAAACAGCAGTTGATAAAATAGATATAGATAGACCTAATTGGACTTTTGTAGCTGCGAGATTATTTTTATATGATTTATATCACAAAGTTAATCCACAAAAAGAATATGTGCATTTAAGAGAATATTTTGAGCGTGGAGAAAAAGCAGGAAGATTATTTTTAGGTCTTAAAGAAAAATATGACTTAGATGATTTAAATTCTTATATCAAACCTGAAAGAGATTTACAATTTACTTACTTAGGTATTAAAACCCTTTATGATAGATATTTAATTAAAGATAGTAAAGGTAATCCTATTGAATTACCACAACATATGTTTATGGCAATATCTATGTTTTTAGCTCAAAACGAATTAAATAGGCAAGAATGGGCTAAGAAATTCTATGATTTAATAAGCAAGTTTGAAGTTATGTGTGCAACTCCAACTTTAAGTAACGCAAGAACAACAAGACACCAATTAAGCTCGTGTTATATCGGCTCAACCCCTGATAATATAGAAGGTATTTTTGATTCTTATAAAGAAATGGCTTTATTATCTAAATTTGGTGGTGGAATAGGCTGGGATTGGAGTAAGGTTCGTGCTATGGGTGGTAGTATAGACGGACATAAAAATGCAGCTGGTGGAATTATTCCATTTTTAAAAATCACAAATGACATTGCTGTAGCAGTTGATCAATTAGGCACAAGAAAAGGTGCAATATCTGTTTATATTGAGCCTTGGCATATGGATGTTTGTGATTTTATTGACCTTAGAAAAAATAGCGGAGAAGAAAGAAGAAGAGCTCACGAATTATTTCCTGCTTTATGGATAAATGATTTATTTATGAAAAGAATTGCTGAAAATGGAAAATGGACTTTATTTGACCCATTTGATACTCCACAACTTTGTGATTTATACGGAAAAGAATTTGAATTAGAGTATGAAAGACTTGAAAAAGATGAAAATATAGTAAAAGAAGTAATGGATGCAAAAGAGCTTTGGAAAAAGATTTTAACAAATTATTTTGAAAGTGGAATGCCGTTTTTATGCTTTAAAGATAATGCTAATAAAGCTAATCCAAATTCTCATTCAGGTCTTATTAGAAGTTCTAATTTATGCACAGAAATTTTTCAAAATACAGACCCAAATCATTATAAAATAAAAGCTACTTTTGAAGATGGTAGTATAAAGATTTATGAAGAAAATGATATTTTTACTCTTGATAATTCACAAGTAAAAACTGCAAAAAAATTAAGTAGCCTTGATACTTTAAATGGTAAAAAAGTTTATATAGTAGAAAAAGAATATGATGAAGGAAGAACCGCAGTTTGTAATCTAGCTAGTATAAATTTAAGTAAAATTAATAGTATAGAAGATATTAAAAGAGTAGTTCCAATAGCAATTAGAATGCTTGATAATGTAATTGAACTTAATTTTTATCCACACGCAAAAGTAAAAAACACTAACCTTAAATCTCGTGCAATAGGTTTAGGTGTTATGGGTGAAGCACAAATGTTAGCAGAAAAAGGAATAATGTTTGGGACTAACGACCACTTTGAATTAATTGATAAAATTATGGAAAATATATCTTATGAAGCTATAAGTGCAAGTAGTGATTTAGCAGTTGAAAAAGGTGTATATCCTGAATATGAAGGAAGTAATTGGAGTAAGGGAATTTTCCCTATTGATGTCGCTAACGATAATGCAAAAATGCTAACACTAGGAGATAATTTATTTAATCAATCAAATTGTGATTGGAATGATTTAAGAAAAAAAGTTAGCAAACAAGGTATGAGAAATGGCTATTTAATGGCAATAGCTCCAACTTCTAGTATATCAATTCTAGTTGGAACTACTCAAACAATTGAACCTGTATATAAAAGAAAATGGTTTGAACAAAACTTAAGTGGAATGATACCTAATGTTGTACCAAATCTAAGTCTTGATACCTGGCAATATTATGTTACAGCTTATGAGCTTGACCAAAGAGATTTAGTTCGTGCTGCTGCAATTCGCCAAAAATGGATAGACCAAGGACAAAGCTTAAATATATTTGTTAGTCTTGACAAAGCAAGTGGCGGGTATTTAAATAGTATTTATACATTAGCTCACTCGCTAGGACTTAAATCTTGTTATTATCTAAGAAGTGAAAGTCCAGCAAGCGAACATCTAGATAATAAACCTGTCGATAGAAGCATTGAATGCGAAGGTTGTCAATGAAAATAAGTGTTTGCATTATCGCTAAAAATGAAGAAAAAAATTTAAAGCGTTGTTTAAATGCTTTAGCAGAATTTGATGAAATTGTGTTAGTAGATAATGAAAGCACTGATAACAGCGTTAGTATTGCAAAAGAATTTAAAAATGTAAAAGTTTTTAGCTCACCTTTTATAGGATTTGGCAAATTAAAACAATTTGCTGTAAATTTAGCTAGTAATGACTGGGTCTTTTGTATTGATGCTGATGAAGTAATAGATTTTAATAGTTTAGAGCTTTTAAAAAATCTTGATTTTAGCGATATTACAAAAATCTATGCAATAAATAGAAAAAATTATTATAAAAATGAATGGATAAAAACTTGTGGGTTTTATCCTGATTATATAGTTAGGATTTTTAATAAAACTCATACTAATTATGATGACGCTAATGTTCATGAAAATATTATCATTAAAAATAATTCACAATTAATAAAAACCAATATCCATCTTCACCATTTTGCTTTCAATTCAATTTATGATTTAATAACAAAATTACAAAGATATACAGAAATTTATGCACAAAATAATAAAAATAAAAAAACTAGCACTTTTAAAGCTATAAGCCACGGATTTTTTACATTTTTTAAATTCTATTTTTTAAAATTAGGAATAAAAGATGGTTTTAATGGATTTATAATAAGTTTATGCAATGCTTTAGGTTCTTTTTTTAAATATGCAAAATTAAAAGATGCAAAAATTCCAACTTGTTCTTTAATAATCACAACTTACAACGATAAAGTAGCACTAACAAGATGCCTTGAATATGTCTTTAAAATGACTACATTACCAGATGAAATAATTATAGCTGATGATGGTGGAGATAACTGGGATATAATTGAAAAGTTTAGTAAATATCCTGTTATATTAAAACATGCGTATCAAGAAGATTTAGGATTTAGATTAGCAAGATCTCGTAATAATGCTATAAAAATATCAAGTGGAGATTTTTTGGTTATTATTGATTCAGATATGCTTGTAGATAATGATTTTATAAAAAATTATAAAAATAATGCTGAAAAAGGGGTATTTTTACAAGGTAGTAGAATTTGTTTAAAGGAAAATATTTCAAAAGATATTAGAGAAGATAATATAGAATTAAATATAAGAACATTTAAAGCAAACAAAATTAATGTTCTATCAAAAATAATTAAGTACTTCTCAAAAATTGATAAAAGTATTTGTAAAAAATTAAAATCAATAGCACAAAAAACACCGAATGATAAAAAAATATACATAAAAGGTATTCGTGGTTGCAATATGGGTTTTTACAAAGAAGATGCTATTTCAATTAATGGATTTAATAATGATTTTGAAGGTTGGGGAAGAGAAGATAGTGAATTTGTAATAAGGTTCTTAAATAAGGGCTATAAATTAAAAAGACTAAAACATCAAGCAATAGCATATCATATATATCATAAAGAAAATGAAAGAAATTTAGAACAGAACCATAAAATTTATTTAAATACTTTATTAAATGATAAAAGTTATTGTGAAAACGGGTTAGAACAAATTTAGATTATTATAAAATATGTTCCACGTGAAACAAAATTAATTAAAATTTTTAAGTGTTATTAACTTAGGATAAAATACTATTTTTATTTAAGGAGTATAAAATGAAAAAAGTATTAATTTCAAGTATTTTGGCACTTAGTTTAAATTCTGCTGGGTTTTTAATGATAGATAAAGATAAAACCGCATATTTTACAATTAACGACCATAAAGATAAAGTTGAGTTTGTTAGTGGTATGAATATAATGCAAGATAATGTATGTTTTGCATGTAACGATACGATAATAAATAATATAGATTATGAGGCTTCAAAATCAATTGGGGTTAAATATGATAGTATTAGTATCAGTACAAGTGATGGTAATTTTAAGATTAGATATTTATCTGGAAATAATAAAGAAGAACTTAATTTAAATGAATTTTTTGCTCAAAGCTTAACTCATTTTGGAACTTTAGAAATATTAGAAGATGTAATATTTGCTAAGAATGATTTAACGAGTATAAGTTTTAGTTTAGTAGAAGACAATAAAGGTGCCCATCCTTTACATTTTAAAAAATATGCAATTTTAGATAAAACAGGCAAAATTATTTCATCAAACGAAGCTTTTAAAGATACAGATAGGTTAAAAGAAAAAATATCTAAAAAAATAAGAGATTTTCAAAATACAACTAAACATCCAGAAAAAGATAATAAATTTTTTAGTCCTTTAGAATTAAATAATTTTTATTTTGATAATTTAGGAATAGTATTTTCATATAGTCCTTATGAATTATTTTCATACGCTAGTGGATATATAAAAGTTCGTTTAACATATAAAGAAATAGAACCATTTTTAAAAGAAGAATTTAAAAAACTATTACAAGATAATAAAGTATTGTAAAAATTTATGATTTAATTTTTTCCGAATTTAAAATAAAAATTCGGAAAAAATTATTATTCAATAAATTATATATAGTTTTAACAAGTATTAAAATTTTTATTAATTTTTTGAGATTTAATACTTGTTGCTTATATCAGCAAATAGATTTTATACAAAATACTATTTTATTGATTATTAATTTTTATTAGTGATTTTGTTTCATACTAAGTATTATTAATAATTTTCTAATTTTTGCTTTTTTAGATATATTTTTGTATATATCTTATCATAATGAGTAAAAATTTATATTAGTATATTTTAAAATAAATTTAGTATTTTATAGTTTATAATTTTTATTTTTATCTTTTTAAAAAAGACAAAAAATATGAAAAAATTTATTTTTTCTTGACAAATAAACTTATATTAAATACACTTGCGAACCTATTTTAGTTTTTGTGATACTTATCACATGTTCTTTAATGGGTTGGCTTAAATGCCAACGAGTTCTTTTAAAAGGAAAAATTATGGAAAGAATTAGGTTAAAGTTAAAAGCTTATGACCATAGGGTTCTAGATCGTACAGTTGCGGCAATTGTTGAAGCCGTTAAGAGAACTGGTGCTGAAATTAGAGGTCCAGTGCCAATGCCTACAAAAATAAAGCGTTATACCGTTTTAAGATCTCCGCACATCAATAAAGATTCAAGAGAACAATTTGAAATGAGAATTCACGCTCGTATGATTGATATTTTGGCTGCTACTACTGACACCGTTGATAGCTTAACAAAGCTTGATTTGGCACCAGAAGTTAATGTTGAAGTTCGTGCAATGGGCAAGTAAGGATAGAGTATGGAATATATTGTTGAAAAAATCGGAATGAGTAGAACAATTAACACATCTAGCACTCCTGTAACATTACTTAAGTTAGTAAAAACAAAAGTTTGCGAACTTAAAGATGGTAAAGCTATCGTTGCTTACGCACAAGGTAAACATCAAAACAAGTGCATAGCAGGTCAGCAAAAAAAATACAGCCTAAGTGCAGAGTTTAACAAATTTGCTAGTTTAGAAGTAGCAAATAAAGAAGCAGGTGACATTGACACTACACCTTTAGCTGAAGCAAAGGTTTTAAAAGTAAGCTTTAATTCAAAAGGTAGAGGTTTTGCAGGTGTTATTAAAAGACACGGATTTGCAGGTGGTCCAGCAAGTCATGGTAGCCGTTTTCACAGACGCTCAGGTTCTATAGGTAACCGCGAGTGGCCAGGTCGTGTTCAAAAAGGACGCAAAATGGCGGGTCATTTTGGTAATGAATTAGTTACTGTTAAAAATGAAGTTGTTTCATTTGACGCTGAAAATGGTGTTTTAGTATTAAAAGGTAGCGTTGCAGGTTATAATGGTGCAATGGGTAAAGTAAGGATTGTAAAATGAAAGTATGCGTATTAAACGATAAATTTGAAAAAGCTAGCGAGCTTGATTTACCAGCAAGATACGCTGAAGTAAATCCTCATAACCTTTATTTATATGTAAAATCATATCAAGCTAGCATGAGAGCAAATACAGCTCATACTAAAGGTAGAAGTGATGTTAGCGGTGGTGGTAAAAAACCATGGAGACAAAAAGGTCGTGGCGGTGCTCGTGCAGGTTCAACTAGAACTAACGTATGGGTAGGTGGTGCAGTTGCATTTGGTCCAACAAATAATAGAAACTATTTTCAAAAAGTAAATAAAAAGCAAAAGAGATTAGCATTTGAAAGAGCTTTAGCTGATAAAGCAAATGCAAACGCAATATTTGCAGTAGATAATATAGTTATTGAAAGTGGTAAAACAAAAGATGCAAGAGCTATGATTAATAAAATAGGTGTTAAAGATGCTTTAATAGTTAAATCATTATTAGATGAAAAAACATTATTAGCATTTAGAAATCTTGCAAATTGTTATGTTGTTGATATTACTGAAGTAAATGCTTATTTATTAAGTATATTTAACTCAGTTATTATTGAAAAAGATGCTTTAGCATCAATTACGAAAGAGGGCTAAGATGGCTGATATCACAGATATAAAAAATATAGTTTATACAGAAAAAACTTTAGGCCTTCAAGAAAGTGGCGTAGTAGTTATTCAAGCTAGCCCTAAAATGACAAAAAATGGTCTAAAGCAAGTGTTAAGAGAATATTTTGGTATCGTTCCTTTAAAAATAAATTCATTAAGAATGGATGGAAAAGTTAAAAGATTTAGAGGAATTGAAGGCCAAAGAAGTGACTTTAAAAAGTTTTATGTAAAGCTACCTGAGGGTGCTAGTTTAGAGAATAAGGAAGGCTAAGATGGCTATTAAAACTTATAAACCATATACCCCAAGCAGAAGATATATTACAGGTGTAAGTAGCGATGATATTACAGCAAAAGCTAGTGTTCGCTCATTACTTGTAAAACTTCCAGCTGCAGCAGGTAGAAATAACAACGGAAGAATAACAAGTCGCCATAAAGAAGCAGGTGCTAAAAAACTATATCGTATCATTGATTTCAAAAGAAATAAATTTGGAATTGAAGGTCGTGTAGAAGCTATTGAGTATGACCCATACAGAAATTGCCGTATTGCATTAATTGCTTATAAAGATGGTGAAAAAAGATATATTATCCAACCTCGTGGTTTAGCAGTAAATGACATTGTTTGTTCAGCTGCTGAAGGTTTAGATATTAAACCAGGAAATGCTATGAAATTAAAATCAATTCCTGTAGGTACAATTATCCATAACCTTGAGTTAAAACCAGGTAAAGGTGGACAAATGATTCGTTCAGCAGGTTCTTTTGCTCAATTAATGGGTAAAGAAGAAAAATATGTAATCGTTCGCTTACAATCAGGTGAAATGAGAAGAGTATTAGCTGAATGTATGGCTAGTATTGGTGAAGTTGGTAATGAAGATTGGGCTAACGTTACAATCGGTAAAGCAGGACGCAATAGACATAGAGGTATTCGCCCACAAACTCGTGGTAGTGCAATGAACCCAGTAGATCACCCACATGGTGGTGGTGAGGGTAAAAAGAACTCAGGTCGTCACCCAGTTACACCTTGGGGTAAACCAACTAAAGGTGCTAAGACTCGCCGTAAAAAGGCTAGCGATAAGCTAATAATATCAAGAAGAAAAGGAAAATAAGATGGCTAGATCATTAAAAAAAGGTCCTTTTGTTGATTCTCATGTTATGAAAAAAGTTATCGCAGCAAAAAAAGCTAACGATAATAAACCAATTAAAACTTGGTCAAGAAGAAGCACTATAACTCCTGATATGATCGGTCTTACTTTTAACGTTCATAATGGTAAAAGCTTTATTCCAGTATATGTAACTGAAAATCACATAGGTTATAAATTAGGTGAATTTGCACCAACTCGCACATTTAAAGGCCACAAAGGTTCTGTGCAGAAGAAAATTGGAAAATAAGGGGTAGTAGATGAGTAAAGCATTAATTAAATTCATAAGACTATCACCAACTAAGGCAAGATTGTTAGCAAGAGAAGTTCAAGGAATGAATGCTGAATTAGCAATGGCTAGTTTAAAATTTATGCCAAATAAAGCAGCAAAATACATTTCTAATGCAATTTCAAGTGCTGTTGCAAATGGTGGATATGAGCCAAGTGAAGTTGTAGTAAGTTCATGCCGTGTTGATGCAGGTGCAGTTTTAAAAAGAATTAGACCAAGAGCAAGAGGTAGTGCAAGTCGCATTAGAAAACCAACTGCTCATATTATGGTTGAAGTAAGCAGAGCAAAAACTGAAAGTAAGGAAAGCTAAAATGGGACAAAAAGTAAATCCGATCGGTCTTAGACTAGGAATTAATAGAAATTGGGAATCAAGATGGTTTCCAGCTAAAGCTAGTTTAGCACAAAGCATAGGCGAAGATTATAAAATCCGTGCTTTTCTTAAAAAAGAGCTATACTATGCAGGCGTTAGTCAAATAATAATAGAAAGAACTGCTAAGAAATTAAGAGTTACTGTAGTTGCAGCTCGTCCTGGAATTATCATTGGTAAAAAAGGTAGTGATGTTGAAGTAATTAAAACAAAACTACAAAAAATTATCAATAAAGAAGTAAATCTTAATATTAAAGAAGAGCGTCGTGCTAATGCATCAGCTCAATTAGCAGCAGAAAGTGTTGCAACTCAACTTGAAAAGCGTGTTGCTTTCCGCCGTGCTATGAAAAAAGTTATTCAAAATGCACAAAAAGCAGGAGCAAAAGGTATTAAAGTTAGCGTTGCAGGTCGTTTAGGTGGTGCTGAAATGGCTAGAACAGAGTGGTATCTTGAAGGTCGTGTGCCTTTACATACTTTAAGAGCAAAAATTGATTATGGTTTTGCTGAAGCTCATACAACTTATGGAAACATAGGTATTAAAGTATGGATATTCAAAGGTGAGGTATTACATAAAGGTGTTCAAGCTGATAAAACTGAAGAGCCAGCAGCAAAGAAGACAAGAAGAACCAGAAGAGGTAAATAATTATGTTGATGCCAAAAAGAACAAAATTTAGAAAAATGATGAAAGGCCGCAATCGTGGCTATGCTTGCCGTGGCACAAAACTTGCTCTAGGTGATTATGCTTTAAAAGCTACTGAGGGTGGTAGAGTTAATTCACGCCAAATTGAAGCAGCTCGTATTGCTCTAACTCGTCATGTTAAAAGACAAGGTAAATCATGGATAAGAGTATTCCCAGATAAACCTTTAACTAAAAAACCACTTGAAACAAGGATGGGTAAAGGTAAAGGTAGTGTTGAAGAATGGGTAATGAATATTCAACCAGGCAGAATTCTTTTTGAAATGACAGGCGTTAGTGAAGATATGGCTAGAGAAGCTCTTGCACTTGCTATGAGTAAATTACCATTTAAAACTAAGTTCGTTACAAGAGAGAGTGAAAATGAAATATACTGAGCTAAAAGATAAAACAGCAGAAGAATTAAATGCTATGTTAAAAGAGAAAAAGGTGCTTTTATTTACACTAAAACAAAAGCTTAAAACGATGCAGCTTACAAATACAAATGAGCTTCGCGTAGTAAGAAAAGATATTGCTAAAATCAATACTGCAATATCAGCTATGAAATAAGGGGCTAATTATGAGTTTTAAAAGAGAAATACAAGGCGTAATCGTTGCAAAATCAGGTGATAAAACAGTTAGCGTTCTAGTTGAGCGTAAAGTTGTTCACCCAAGATATAGAAAGATTGTAAAACGCTTTAAAAAATATTTAGTTCATGATGAAAAAAATACTGCTAATGTTGGCGATACAGTTGTGGCAATTGAATGCAGACCATTGTCAAAACGCAAATCTTTTCGTCTTAAAACAATCTTAGCAGCAGGAGTTGAGTAATGATTCAAAGTTTTACAAGGCTTGTAGTTGCTGATAATAGCGGCGCAAAAGAAATTATGTGTATAAAAGTATTAGGTGGTAGCAAGAGAAGATATGCTACTGTAGGTGATGTTATAGTTGCATCTGTTAAAAAAGCTTTACCAAATGGTAAAATTAAAAAAGGTCAAGTAGTTAAAGCTGTAATCGTAAGAACTAAAAAAGAAGTTCAAAGAGAAAATGGCTCATTAATTCGTTTTGACGAAAATGCAGCAGTTATTTTAGATGCTAAAAGAGAGCCAGTTGGAACTCGTATTTTCGGGCCAGTTGGTAGAGAAGTAAGATATGGTGGCTTTATGAAAATTGTTTCACTAGCTCCGGAGGTTTTATAATGGCTGTTAAATTTAAAATTAAAAAAGGTGATAATGTAAAAATTATCGCAGGTGATGATAAAGGTAAAACAGGTGTTGTAAAGGCAGTTTTTCCTAAGAAAAATCAAGTAATCGTTGAAGGTTGCAAAATTGCTAAGAAAGCAGTTAAACCAAGCGAGCAAAATCCACAAGGTGGTTTTGTAAATAAGGAAATGCCTATGGATATTTCAAATGTAGCAAAGGTGGAGGCATAATATGAGATTAAAAGAAAAATATGTTAATAGCATTAAGCCTGCTATTGCTAAAGAATTTGATATTAAAAATCCTATGTTAATTCCTGCTATTGAAAAAATTGTAATTAGCGTTGGTTTAGGTGCTGAATTTACTAAAGATCAAAAAGTATTACAAAGCATTGTTGATACAATTAGTTTAATTTCAGGACAAAAAGCAGTTGTAACTAAAGCTAAAAAATCAGTTGCTGGTTTTAAAGTAAGAGATGGTTTCCCTGTTGGTGTAATGGTAACTTTAAGAAAAGACAATATGTATGCGTTTTTAGATAAGTTAATTTCTATTGCATTACCAAGAGTTAAAGACTTTAGAGGCCTAAGTAGAGATGGTTTTGATGGTCGTGGAAATTATAGCTTCGGTTTAAATGAACAATTAATGTTCCCTGAAGTTGTATATGACCAAATTTTAAGAACCCATGGTATGAATATAAATGTTGTAACAACAGCAAATAGCGATAAAGAGGCATTAAGATTATTAGAATTATTCGGTGTGCCTTTCACAAAAGGAAAGTAATATGGCAAAAAAATCAATGATAGCAAAAGCTGCTCGTCCAGCTAAGTTTAAAGTTAGAGCTTATACAAGATGCCAAATTTGTGGTCGTCCACACTCAGTATATAGAGATTTTGGAATTTGCCGTGTGTGCCTAAGAAAAATGGCTAATGAAGGATTAATTCCTGGTCTTAAGAAAGCTAGCTGGTAAGGAGAAGTTATGATTAACGATTTAATTTCAGATTCACTAACTCGTATTAGAAATGCAGCACTTCGTAAATTAGATACAACAAAATTACTACATTCAAAAGTTGTAGAATCTATTGTTGATATTTTTAAAGCGAAAGGTTATATTGAAGATTATAGCGTTGTTGAAGAAGATAAAAAGAAATTCATCAATGTAGTTTTAAAATATGATGAAAAAGGCAAAAGCGTTATTAATGAAATAAAGCGTGTTAGCAAACCTGGTCGTAGAGTTTACCGTGGTAAAGATGAAATCAAAAGATTTAAAAACGGTTATGGAACAATAGTTGTAAGTACAAGCAAAGGTGTTATTAGCAATGAAGTTGCTTATAAAGAAGGCATCGGTGGCGAAGTACTTTGCACTATTTGGTAATTAATGCTTTTTATGGCATTCGGAAAGCTTAAGCTTTCCCTAGACAAATAAAAAGGAAAAATATGTCAAGAATAGGAAAACAACCAATTGAAATTCCAGCTGGAATTTCAGCTAAAGTAGATGGTAATGTTCTTAGTTTTACTAAAGGAAATGTAAAAAAAGAACTTGATTTTAAAGGCCATGTAAATGTAGAAGTTAAAGACAATCAAGTAGTATTCACTCCAAAAAGTGATGATAGAAGTTCAAGAGCTTATTGGGGAACTTACAGAGCTTTAGCTAATAATATAGTAATAGGTCTTACTCAAGGATTTAAAAAAGTATTAGAAATAAATGGTGTTGGATATAAAGCTGCAATGAAAGGTAAAACTTTAGAAATGGCTTTAGGTTACTCACATCCAGTAATTTTTGATGCTCCAGAAGGCATTGAAATAGCAGTTGAGAAAAATACTATCGTAATTACAGGTGCTGATAAGCAAGTAGTAGGTCAAGTTGCAGCTAAAATTCGTGAATTTAGACCACCTGAGCCATATAAAGGTAAAGGTATTAAGTATTCAGATGAGCGTATTATTCGCAAAGCTGGTAAAACATCTAAGAAGTAAGGGATAAATAATGAGAGCAAATATCTTAAAAAGAAAATTATCTCTTAGAATTAAGAGAAAAAAGAGAATTCGTGCAAAAATTAGCGGTTGTGCAACTTTACCAAGAGTATCTATTTTTAAATCAAATAGAACACTTTATGTTCAAGCAATTGATGATGTAAAAGCTCACACAATAGCTAGCGTAAATGGTAAAAAATTAGGCATTAAAGCAAATATTGAAGGTGCTAAGAAATTAGCAGCTGAATTTGCAAAAAGCTTAAAAGCAGCAAAAATTGAAGAAGCAGTTTTTGATAGAAATGGTTATTTATACCATGGTGTTGTAGCAGCTTTTGCTGATGCTTTAAGAGAAAACGGTATCAAACTATAAGGATAAATTATGGAAAAATATAATAGAGAAGAATTTGAAGAAGTAATTGTTGATATCGGTAGAGTTACAAAGGTTGTTAAAGGTGGTCGCCGCTTTAGATTTACAGCACTTGTAATTGTAGGTAATAAAAATGGCCTTGTAGGTGTTGGTTATGGTAAAGCTAAAGAAGTTCCTGATGCTATTAAAAAAGCAGTAGATGATGCGTTCAAAAATATCATTTCAGTTAAACTTCGTGGCCAAACAATCCCACACGATATTGAAGTAAAATACAATGCAAGCCGTATTTTATTAAAACCTGCTAGCGAAGGTACTGGAGTTATCGCAGGTGGTTCAAGCCGTCCAATTATTGAACTTGCAGGTATTAAAGATATTCTTACAAAATCACTTGGTTCATCAAATCCAGGCAACGTTGTAAGAGCTACAATCAAAGCTTTAAGTATGTTGAAAGGATAAAAAATGGGACTTGAAAATTTACAAAAAGCAGCAGGCTCTACTCATAAAACAAAAAGAATAGGCCGTGGTCAAGGTTCTGGCTGGGGAAAAACTGCTACAAAAGGTGGCAAAGGTCAAACAGCTAGAAAAGGTTATAATGAAAAAAGAGGTTTTGAAGGTGGTCAGCAACCACTTCAAAGAAGATTACCTAAAGTTGGTTTTACTTCTAAGTTTGAAAAACCTTATGTAATTAATGTTGAAAAAGTTACAGCTATTAAAGAATTAAAAGAAATTACTTTTGAAAGCTTAAAAAGTGTTCATAAATTTTCTTCAAGCGTTAAGAAAATAAAATTAATTGGCGCAAGTGCTAGTTCATTAGTAGCAAAAATCAAAGACGAAAACATTAAAACTAGCGGAAGTAAATAATGAATAAAAATCTTGCCAATAAAATTTTTATAACATTGGCGCTTTTATTTGCTTACAGGATACTGGCTTACGTGCCAGTTCCTGGCGTAAATGTAGATGTAATTAAAGAATTTTTTGAATCAAACACAAATAATGCTTTAGGTATGTTTAATATGTTTAGTGGAAAAGCTGCTGAGCGTTTATCAATCATATCTTTAGGTATAATGCCTTATATTACTTCATCAATTATTATGGAATTACTTGCAGCAACATTTCCAAATATCGGTCGTATGAAAAAAGAACGCGATGGAATGGTTAAATATATGCAAATTATTCGTGTAGCAACTATTGTAATTACTTTAATTCAAAGTGTTGGAGTTTCAGTAGGGCTTCAAAGCTTACACTCAAGAACAGGTGAAGCTGCTATTATGATTGATTTTAATACATTTATAGCTTTAAGCGCTGCTAGTATGTTAGCTGGAACTATGTTGCTTATGTGGTTAGGCGAGCAAATTACTCAAAGAGGTATTGGCAATGGTATTTCATTAATTATTTTTGCTGGTATCGTTTCGGGAATTCCTAGTGCGATTTCTAGCACAATTAACCTTGTAAATACTGGTGAATTAAATTTCTTAGTAGTAATTGGTATTGCCTTAGTTATTATTGCAGCTATTGGTGCTATTATTTATGTAGAATTGGGAGAAAGAAGAATTCCAATTTCTTATAGTAGAAAAGTTTTAATGCAAAATCAAAATAAAAGAATTATGAATTATATTCCTATTAAATTAAATTTAAGTGGTGTAATTCCTCCAATTTTTGCTAGTGCAATTTTGACATTTCCTGCTACTGTTTTACAATCAAGTACAAATGAATACATTATGAAAATTAATGATATTTTCAATCCAAATGGTTATGTATTTCATATTTTTACATTCTTTTTTGTAATCTTTTTTGCATATTTTTACGCATCAATTGCATTTAATGCAAAAGATATTTCAGAAAACCTAAAAAAACAAGGTGGTTTTATTCCAGGTATTCGTCCAGGAGAAGGAACAGCTTTATATTTAAATGAAATTGCAAGTCGCTTGACATTAAGTGGCTCAATATATTTAGCAATTATTGCAACTCTTCCTTGGCTTTTAGCTAAATTTATGGGAGTTCCATTTTATTTTGGTGGAACATCAGTTTTAATTGTTGTTCAGGTAGCACTTGATACAATGAGAAAAATTGAAGCTCAAATGTATGTGAATAAATATCAAACCTTAAGTGCAGTAGGCTTATGATTATAAATAGGCAAATATTTTTGCCGATTATTTTGGCTATATTTTTTGTGGCTTGTTCGCAAAATATAGCCAACAATAACTATGAAAACTATCAAAATAAAATCAATGGTGTAGTATTAATTGATGATGTTTATTCTAATTATCCAGCACAAATGTTTACTCCTAATGCTATTTTTGATACTAAATTGGATATAGAAAAAGTACAACAAACAAATAAAATTGTAGAGCGTATTTTAAATTCTTCAAGTGAGTGGAGATATACTCCTTATAGACTTGGCGGCACTAATAAAAACAAAGGTGCGGATTGTTCTTTTTTTACTCAAGAGATTTATAAACAAGTATATGGATTTAATCTAAGTAGAAGTACAAAAGAGCAAAGATTAGGTGGTAAAAAAGTTTCAAAATCTAAGCTTAAAGCAGGAGATTTAGTTTTCTTTAGAACAGATGGACCTTTTGGCTTACATGTTGGAATTTATCTTGAAAATAACAATTTTATACATTTATCTTCAAAAGGTGGAACAAGAATTCAAAGCCTTAATGTAAGATATTGGAATACAAGATATTTAGATGCAAGAAGGTATATAAATGCTAAATAAAATAGCAATTTTTGATAGTGGTGTAGGTGGGCTTGGAACTTTAAAATTATTAGTAAAAAGCCGTGTAGCAAAAGAAATAATTTATTATGCTGATAATAAAAATGTCCCATTTGGAACTAAAAGCAAAGAAGAAATTTTAAAAATCGGTCAAAATGCAATTGATTATTTAACAAGTTTAAATGTAGATTTGATTATTTTAGCTTGTAACACGGTCAGCTCAATTTTAAGCGAGCTAAATGTAGCTATTAAAGTTCTTCCTATAAGTGATTATGGTATTTTAGGGCTTAGCCAAATTGCTAATAATCAAAATTCTTTAGTAGTAGCTACAAAAGCAACTCTTAGCTCAGGGCTTTATCAAAATTCTTGTAAAAAATATAATATAAAAGCTGACTTTATAAGTCCTATTTCTTTTGTTCCTATTGTTGAGAGTATGGATTATTCTAAAGCGAGTGAAGATTTTGCAAATTATTTTAATAAAAATAATTATGATTATATTCTTTATGCTTGTACTCATTATCCATTTTTAGAGCAAGAATTTAAAACTTATTTTCCTAAAGCCACATTGATTGACCCAGCAAAAATTTTAGCACAAACTATGCAAGATGAATTTTTTAATAAAGATTTTAAATCAGAAATTATAATTGATTTTAGAGCTAGTAAAGATACTAAGATATTAAAAGATTTTTATGAAAGGATTAAAAATGTATGAGATTTTAGTAAGACCTTGTGGAGATTACGCTACAAATTGTTATATTGTAAAGCACGAATTAGGAGATATTGTAATAGACCCAGGCAAAGGTGCTTTAAGTTTTATTAAAGAAAACTCAAGCAAAGTCCTAGCGATTTTAAACACTCACGGACACCACGACCACATATGGGACAATAAATTAGTAGCACAAGAATTTAACGCTCCTTTATACACCCCAAAAGATGATATATTTATGTTAAAAAATCCTTTTTATGGTTTTTTACCAAGCGATGATATAGCAATAGCTGTTGAAGACAAAGAAGAATTAGTATTTAATGGTTTAAAATTTACTTTTCATCATTTTGCAGGTCATACTCCAGGTTGTTCTATGATTGAATTTGATGATGTTTATTTTAGTGGGGATTTTTTATTTGAAAGAAGTATAGGCAGATGGGATTTTGAGTTCTCAAATGCTGATGATATGGTAAATAGTCTTGAAAAAGCAAAGAATTTAAAAGATGATTTTTATTTACTACCAGGTCATGGAAATCAAACAAAAGTTAGTTTAGAAAAACCACATTTTGATTCTTGGATAAGATACATTAAGCAATGTTAATAATAGAATTAATTTTAGTATTTTTTGGTTTGATGGCTTGGTTTTTTCAAAAAGCATCACCAAAAAATGAAAAAATAGAAAGACTTAGTAGGAAATGTCCTTGCACAAGAATGGCTAATACTGGGCTTTTAACTAAAATATTTCTTTATTCAGCCATTGGTATAATTATAATTAATGCTTCAATGTTAGACTATGTGGGTTTTAATAAAGATAATATCTCTCAATTTATAATAGCCTTAGTGCTTGTATTTTTGGGGTATAAAGTAAGAAAGGATGAATATGATAGAAATTAAAAAACCAGCAGAAATAGAAAAATTAAGAGTAGCTAATAAAATGGTTGCAAAAACGCTAGATTATCTTGAAACTTTAATAAAACCAGGAATTTCTTTAAAAGAATTAGATAAAGCTGCAGAAGATTATATTTTAAGTCTTGGTGCAAAACCAGCTTTTAAAGGGCTTTATGGTTTTCCGGGTGCAATTTGTGTTAGTCTTAATGAAACTTGCATTCATGGAATTCCTGATGATAGAGTTTTAAAAGAAGGCGATATTGTAAGCTGTGATGTTGGAACTTTCATAGATGGATATTACGGAGACGCTGCTAGGACTTATGGTGTTGGCAAAATCTCTAAAAAAGATGAAGAATTAATTGCTTGTAGTAAGGATTGTTTGCTAAATGCAATAAGTCATATTAAAGATGGTATGAGATTTAAAGAGCTTAGTAAGATTTTAGAAGACTTTATTCGCTCTCGTGGTTTTGTTCCACTAGAAGGATTTTGCGGACACGGCATTGGTAGAAAACCACACGCAGAGCCTGAAATACCAAACTATCTACACCCAAATGATAGTATTAAAAATGGTCCAAAGATTAAAAATGGAATGGTATTTTGTATAGAGCCTATGATTTGCCAAAAAGATGGAAGACCTAAAAATCTAAAAGGTATGTGGGAAACTGCTTCAGCAGATGGGTTAAATACTGCTCATTATGAACACTGCGTAGCTATTGTAAATGGAAGAGCCGAGATTTTATCAATTAATGAGTAAATTATGGATACGAAAATAATTAAATCTAAATTAGATTTTAGCAGTGTTTTGTATTTTGTATTTATTTATTTGATTATTGCAATAACACAAGGAGCTTTTAAAGCAGGTTTTGTTTATTTAGGCATATTTTTCTCAATTTTGCTTGTGATTTATATTTATGATATGCCTATAATTAAAGTGATTTTGTATAAAGATAGAATTGGAGTTAGATTTATATTTTTTACAAAATACATAAAACTAAGCGATATTAAAAGCTATAAAAGAAAAAAGAGATTTTTAAAAATCAAAACCAATGGCTTATTTTATTCAAATATAAAATTAAGAAATTTTCATACAAATAGCCTTGATGACATAGAGCAATACTTAAATGCTATAAATGAATAAAATTATGGAATTTAAATTAGGAAATTATCCTAATTTAAATTCTTTATTCAACCGTTACGCTTTTTGCTAGATTTCTTGGCATATCTACATTTGCACCAACACGATTTGTGATTTCTAGTGCAAATAATTGCATAATTACCATCATTTCAAAAAACTCGCTTAGATAATGTTCTTGTTCGCTTGTTTTTATAAAATCATCAGCTTCGCTAAACTCAATAGGAGAAATTGCTAAAATATTTGCATCTCTTGCACTTAATTCTAAGACATTTGAGCGAGTTTTATCATATAAAATATTTTTCGGCATAAATGCAATTGTAAATAATTCGCTATCAGCAAGTGCGATAGGACCATGCTTCATCTCTCCTGCTGCATAGCCTTCTGCGTGCATATAGCTTATTTCTTTTAATTTTAATGCTGCTTCAAGTGCAAGTGGATAAAATAAATCTCTACCTATAAAGAAAAATCCGTGTCCGTGTAAGTATCGCTTGCTTAGGCGTTTTAATTTATCGTGAGTATTTTTATTTACTTTTAATACATTAGATAAATCCTTAATAGCAAGTAATTCTTTTTTAATATCTAAATTAGGATTTTTATTCAAATACAATGCTAGTAGCCATAGATTTAGCATTTGAGCGCAAAACGCTTTAGTGCTTGCTACACTTTTTTCAATCCCTGCACGAATTAAAATACAATAATCAGCTTCTCTTGCTATGCTTGAATTATCAACATTGCATAATGCTAAAGTTTTAAGCCCAGCATTTTTTGCTATTTTTAAAGCTTCAAGAGTATCAGCTGTCTCGCCGCTTTGAGATATACAAACGAATAAAGCATTTTTATCTAAAAAGCCATTTTTATATCTAAACTCACTTGCTATTTCTACACGGCATTCAATATTAGCACTTCTTTCATAAATATAGCTAGATGCTAATGCTGCGTGATAGCTAGTGCCACAAGCGCAAATTATGATTTTACTAAAGTCTTGATTTAAATTCTTTAGCTCATCAAAACATACTTTATCATTAATAATTCTTCCTATTAATATATTTTGAACGATTTGGCTTTGCTCGTAGATTTCTTTTTCCATAAAAGTATCAAACCCATCTTTTAAAGCACTTTCTTTATCACAATTTAATTCTTTAAACTCAACAACGCCATTTAATAAATGGATTCCATTTTTATCTAAAAAGCCAAAATCCCCATCGTTTAAATAAGCAACTTGTTTGCAAATTCCAACCAACGGAGCATCACAAGATGCCATATAAAACTCACTATTATTTGAGCCTTTTCCTATTATTAGTGGTGCGTTTTTCTTAGCAAAAAATATAGTATTCGGAGCTTTTTTTGTGATTAATAATATTGCATAAGCTCCATCAATTTTTTTAATAACTTCACTAAAAGCTTTTTCAGGGCTTAAAGTATTTGCGTATTTTTCAAATAAATGAACAATTACTTCTGTATCTGTTTGCGAATTAAAATGTGTGGTTTTTAGTTCTTCTTTTATTTCTTTATAATTTTCTATAATTCCATTATGTATTACGCAAGAATATTCGCCGTAATGTGGATGAGAATTTGTATCATCAGGTTTTCCGTGAGTTGCCCAGCGAGTATGACCTATAGCTACACCTTCATCATGAAAGTTTAGATTTTTCATAAAATTTGCTAGGTTCTCTAATTTTCCCGCCTTTTTAAAAAAGCTTAATTCATTATTTTCTAACACAGCCATACCTGCACTATCATATCCACGATATTCAAGCTCTTTTAATCCTTTTAATATAATTTCTTTTTTTTCTAATTGTCCTAAATACCCAACAATTCCGCACATTTTTAATCCTTTAATAATAAAAATTACGCTAATTTATAGTAAGTTGTTAAACAAAGATAAATATAATCACTTTTCTTTTTTAAGGATGGTAAATGGATATTTTAGAAGCGTTAGATGAAGGCAAAAGATTAAGCGAAGAAGATTGTTATAAGTTATACGATTTAGATTTGCAAGTCTTAGGATTTTACGCTAATAAAAAGAGATTAAAACTTCACGGAAAAAAAGTTTATTTTAATTGTAATCGTCACATAAATCCTACAAATATGTGCGTTGATACTTGTGCTTTTTGTGCATTTTCAGCCCATAGGCACAATCCAAATCCATATCATCTAACACACGAAGAAATCTTAAAAATAGTTGATGATACCGTTACTCGTGGGACAAAAGAAATACACATTGTTTCAGCTCACAATAAAAAAGGTGGTTGGGAATGGTATTTTGAGATTTTTAGAAAAATTAAAGATAAATACCCACATTTACATATTAAAGCAATGACAGCTGCTGAAATTAATTTTATTGCAAAGAGTTTTTTTGATGGAGATTATTCTGCAGTAATTGACAAAATGCTTGAATATGGAGTTGATTCTATGCCGGGTGGCGGTGCTGAAATTTTTGATGAAAAAGTTAGAAATGAGCTTTGTGCTAGCAAAGTTAGTTCTGATAATTGGCTTAAGATTCATGGGCTATGGCATCAAAAAGGAAAACAAAGTAATGCAACTATGCTTTTTGGACACATTGAAAGTCGTGAGAACAGAATTGACCATATGCTAAGACTAAGAAAACAACAAGATATTAGCAAAGGATTTAATGCTTTTATTCCGTTAGTATGGCAAAAAGACAATTCATTCTTAAAGGATTTAAAACCGCTTGGAAGTATAGAAATTCTAAAAACTATTGCAATAGCAAGGCTTGTTTTAGACAATATCTCTCATATTAAAGCTTATTGGGCGACTTTAGGGTTAAACCTTGCAATGGTGGCTCAAGAATACGGAGCAAATGACCTTGATGGAACAATAGAAAAAGAAAATATCCAAAGTGCAGGTGGTGCAAAAAGTGCGAATGGCATTACGCTACAAGACTTCATAGACAATATCAAAACATCAAATTTAATTCCAATAGAAAGAGATAGTTTATATAATGAGATTAAGGAATATTGATTGAATTCTTTATATGTTTTTAGCTCCATTTTAAAAACATCATTCAAACTCATTATGCAATTAATATATGATTGCAAAAAATATACTTTCAAACAATTTAATCTAATAATTTCTTACTACAAACAAAAGGATACTGCTATGAGCTAGAATTTTTAATCTTATTGTGTTTAATCTTAGGTGCTTTACGCTAAATATTTTTTTATAAGGGAAAAAAATGGACTTTTTTAAGTTAAAAGAAAACAATACAAGTGTTAAAAATGAGTTTAATGGTGCTTTAGCAACATTTTTATCAATGCTTTATATTATTCCAACTAATGCTTTTATAGTAAGCAATACAGGGCTTAGTGTAGAAGCTTTAATGCTAGCAACTGCTTTAGTAACTATAATAGCAACTGCATTTACAGGACTTTTTGCAAATTCTCCAATAGCAATGAGTACAGGTATGGGGCTTAATGTATTTTTTACATTTTCAATGTGCAAAGGTCAAGGAATTCCTGTTGAAACTGCTTTAGGTGCTGTTTTTATAAGTGGTTTTATATTTTTAGTTCTTTCTTTTACAAATTTTCGTATTTTTATTTTAAAAAGCATTCCTGAAGATTTTCGCCGTGCTATAAGTGCTGGTATTGGGTGCTTTCTAGCGTTTATGGGGATGAATCAGGCTCATATTGTTACGGCTGATCCTGTAACTCTTTTAAAAATAGGTAATTTTGCAGATCCGAATGTGTTATTTTGTTTATTTGTATTATTTTTAATTGTTTGTTTTTGGGCTTGGAAGATTAAAGCAGGTTTTATTTTAGCGGTTTTAATAGGTAGTATTATCGCTTGGACTTTTGGAATAGGTGGAGCAAAATTACCAAGTGAATTTGTGGCAATTCCAAATTTTAGTGAAAAAGATGGGCTTATGAGTATTTTTGCAAAACTTGATATTATGAGTGCTTTAAGTTTATCGGTATTACCTGCAGTAATGACACTTTTTGTAACTCAATTATTTGATAGTATAGGCACGATTACTAGTGCTGGAATTAGGGGCGGAATATTTAAAAATAAAACAAAATCAGACGGAACTCTTGATGATAGTGGAGATAAAAAATTAGGTAAAACTATGATAGCAGACGCAGCAGGAACTTGTATCGGAGCAGTTATTGGCACATCAACTGCAACTGCATTTGTAGAAAGTAGTGCTGGTATAGAAAGTGGTGCTAGAACAGGACTTAGCAATATATTTTTAGCTGGAATGTTTTGTCTTTGCATATTCTTTTTACCATTTTTCCAAGCAATTCCTGTTAATGCTATTTATCCTATCTTGATAATGGTTGGAATTTTAATGTTTATGGAAGTTAGCAATATTGATTTTAAAGACCCTGCAAATAGTGTTGCTACATTTTTTACGGTAATTATGATGCCATTTACTTACTCAATTACTACAGGTATTGCTTTTGGATTTATTTCTTATGTATTAGTTAGATTATTAAGAAAAGAATTTAATAAGCTAAGTAGTGGTATAATCGTTATCTCTATTATTTGTATGGCAGTGTTCTTGCTACAATTTATGAAATTTAATTAAAAGGTAAAACTATGTATAAATATACTTACGATGAATTTAAAAATGACTTTGAGCCGTTTGCAAAACGCATTCAAGATGAGTTCAACCCAGACGCTTTTGTAGGTGTTGCTCGTGGTGGTCTTACACTTACTCACGCATTATCAACTGCGCTTAAAAGCAGAAATGCTTTTGTATTAAATAGTATTCATTATGATGGGCAAAAAAAATTAGACACTATTGAAATTACTAATATTCCTGATTTAAGTAAAGCTAAAAAAGTTTTAATCATTGATGATATCGTAGATAGTGGTGAAAGTCTTGATGCAATTCGTAAAAAAATATTAGAAATTTACCCACATTTAGAAGTTAAACTTGCTGTTATTTTTTATAAGCCAAGTGCTATTATAAAACCTGAATTTTGTGTAAAAGAAGCTAAAGAATGGATTAGTTTCTTTTGGGATTTTGAAGTATGATTTATGAAAATAGTTTTTGCTATATTAAACGCCACGAGAGTTCTATCCCGTGGCTAGAAATCCATGCAAAAGATGAATACAAAGAACTTAGTAATGATGAAGAAACAAGCCTAAAAATTTTTAAAATTGCTATGCTTATAGAAAAAGAAATGATTAATTTTTATAAGCCAACTAAGATTAATCACGCTTCATTTGCTAACTACTTGCCTAAAGCCCATTGGCATATAATGGCTAGATTTAGTGATGATGGATTTTATCCTGAATGTATGTGGGGTAAGCAATTAGGGGATTTAAAAGATTATAGAGCTAATTTTGATGAATTTTGCGATATTTTAGTAGCTAAGTTAAAGAATTTTAAATAAGTAGAAATCGTATTTAATTTTTACTTATTTAAAACATATTATTTTCTTAAATCTTTTAATAAAATCTTATTCTCTGCTGATATTTTTGCACTATAACTTATTTTTTGAAACATCATTGATAAAGTTTCATTATCTAATTTTTTAATTTTTAAAAAATTAAAAGTTTCATCAAAATTATTACTTAAAAGTTCGGTAAAATACCAAGCTCTAGCCATATTTACATAATATTCTTGACTTTTTATATTAAATATTTTTTCTAATTTTGTGGTATCACTGCTAAAATATCTTATAAAACATAAAATCCCAAATCTTTTTTCATATATTGCGCTAGATTCAATCCATTCGCATATGATTTGCTCTACCTTATCAAGATTATTATCAAAGCACTTAGGTCTTATAGTATCGCAACTACACCAATTATCTATGATTTTTAATATTATTTTTAAATTCTTAACTACTAAATCATAATCATCTAACTCATTTAGCACATGTATATAAAGTTGCATTTCATCAAAACTATTAAAATTAGTATTTGATAAATAATCATTTAAATCATACTTTTTAATTATAGTTTTTGCATACCTTTTAAGCTTATTGTTTCTAACTCCTATTATTTTATAGTTAGTAAATACTGATTTTTTGCAATAACTTTTATATATTTTATCTATATGTTTTTGTAAATATTCTTTAATTTTCATTATAGCTCTTTCGTTTTGTTTAAAAAAATAATCTTACTATAAATACTTTTACTAAGTATTAACCTAGCTTCTTTAAAATCATCACAACTTAGACTAGTTTTTTACTCCTTGAGAGACTTAAACCCCTTGAGAAATCAAGGGGTTTTCTTTTTTTAAGAATAATTCAAATTACATTTTTTTAAAAATTTATATAACTTTAAGCTTAATTTTCAAAATTTATGCTACTATTCCCTTACATTTTTACAAAAAAAGGAGAAAAAATGAAATTAGTTAAATTAAGTTTAGCAGCAGTTGTTGCTGCAGGTTCGTTCTCATTCGCGAACGCAGTTGCTTTAGATGAAGCTATTCAAAATGTAGACCTATCAGGAATGTTAAGATATAGATACGATACAAATTCTGAAAAAATAAAAAACAATTCAGTTACTACGAAAATAGATAGATCAGAAGATAACGGACATTTATATAAAGTTCAATTAAAATTTGGTGCTGATATCGCTGATAATTTCAAAGCTACAGCATTATTCCAATATTCAAACACTGATGGTTCTTTTGGTAATTCAGCATATTTAAATGATAAAAAAACTTTTAATGTAAGAGATGCTTATTTAACTTATACAAATTATGATACTTCATTCATATTCGGTAGAATGGAAATTGGCTCAATTTGGACTGATGATTTACTAGGAACAGGATTAAAAATAGTAAATAACAGCATTGAAAATGTAACTTTAGCAGCTTATGCATTTGATAACTATAACAATGATGGAGATTTAAGTAGCGTTTTATTTGTTAAAGATGAAGAAGGTAATAAATATGCTACAAGTAAGAACCTTTATGGTATAGCAGCTATTGCTAATTTTGACCCAGTAGCAGCTCAACTATGGGTTTCAAATATGGCTAGTTGGGGCACATTCTATGCAGTAGATTTCAATGTTGCTCTAGGTGACAAAGATGACTTTGCATATAATGTACATGCTCAATACGCAGGCAATAGCCTTAAAAAAGATAGAAAAGGATTAGCAGCTAATGGTAACTTCTATGCAGCAGAAGCTGGCTTTGACGCATTCGGCTTAGACTTCAATGTAGGTTATGCTGGTTATGGTAAAAAAGATAAAATAACTCTTAATACTGTAGAAGATGAAGGTCAATTAATCAACTACGGCGAAATCGTAATGAAAGACTACCAAGGTGGTTTTGGTAAAAAAGATTTCGTATTCGGAACAATTGGCTATACATTTGAAGATGTAAGATTTGGTGTTGATATTATTAGTGGAACAAATAAAGTTTTTGCTGAAAAAGAAAAATTATTTGAAGTTAAACCACAACTATCTTATAAATACAGCGACAAGCTAAGCTTCTCAGCATTCTATGCTTACGCAGAAACTAAAGATTCTGTTAAAGTAGATGTTAAAGATGATAGCGCAACACCTAGCAAATCTGATAAGAAAAAAGAAAGTTTAATCAGATTCCAAGCTAAATATACATTTTAATTAATTGCTAGGCTTTAAGCCTAGCTTTTTAAAGACTTAGAATGAAAAAAATTTTATTATTTTTATGTATTACAAATTCTATAAGTGCAGTTACTACAGATGATTTATTAAATTATACTTTTAGTGATAATTTAGATATTAATTTAGGTAAAGAACTTTTTATAAATATTCATAAATGCAATTCTTGTCATGGAGATTTAGGAGATAAATCAAGCACTACATTTAAATCCTTAAACACTTATTCAGCATCTACTTTAAAATCAATGTTAAAATCTTACAAAAACGATAAAGATTTTGGAGGCAAAACAAGATTTGTTATGCAAAGATATGCAAATAAATTGTCAAATAAGGATATTGATAATATTATAGCTTATATAAAAGGCAAAGATAATTTAGAATTACCTAATTCAAAAAATATTGAACCTGCTAAAAAAACTAAAGATAATTTATATTTGGAATAAAATCTAAATATAAATTCCTATTTTAAAACTTAGATATTTTATTATAATTTAGCTATATAACTTAATAATCTTATAAAATATGTAATTCCATTAGATTATATTAAACATATAAAATTAACTTAATCTAAAATATTTTATACAAATAATTCAAATAATGTTTTTTATATTATGCAAAATTATTATTTATTTGCTTACTAAATTTCAAATTTCTCAAACCTAACTCTCACCACATAACCATCACAACTACAAACTATCTTCACTAATTTTAGTTTTTAATGTTTTTAAATTGTATTTTTTAAATTCTCCCAACTTTCCCTACTTTTCCAAATAA
>NZ_JACGAU010000014.1:0-47331 GCF_020137595.1 Campylobacter sp. RM12640 | reverse complement strand
TTTTAAATTCTTTTATCATATAAATTCTTGCTATCTTTATATGCCATTAAAATAGCTAATAAATCTCTTTCATCTTTTACTTTGCGTGGGTCAATCTTACTTAAAATCTCTTCCATACTTTCACGAGTGCTAGAGCCTTTTACTTCTATGGGTTTTCTTTTTATATTCTCATCTTTTTCGGAATTTTCTTGTGAATATTTCTCTCCAAAATGTTTTTCATAACCATTTTGCTCTTTGTATAAATCAACTTCTATTTTTAAAGCCAAATAACCGATTTTAAATTCATCTAAATCATCAAGAGCAAATAAATCCATAAGCCTATCCATAAAGCCACCACTCCCACAAAAGACATCTCCTAGCTTTATATTGCCTTGAGAAAATCTGCTTAGATAAAACTCAGGCACGCTAGTATCTCCAAAATTTGTATCATTAGTAGCAAATCTAACGCCCACAATCTCGTTTTGCTTTAAAAACTCTAAAAGTTTTAAATCGTTTTTAATAAATGCTTGATTATAAATATTATTAGCTTTTGTATTTATTTGTAAAGCGTCTAGCTTAGAAAGAGCCTTTTTGTCATCGTTTTCGTTGAAAAATGCAGGGTGTAAAGAATTAATCACTTTTACCATTTCTTCAGCTCCGACACTCTTGCCCGTTTCTATCCAGTATTCTCGCTCTTTTTTACTCATTCCATAAAAAAGCATACCTTCCATAAACTCGCTTTCAAGCATAGCGTGAAGCTCTGGATACTTAGATTTATTTACACTCAAAAGTATTCTTTGCGTATTATTTGGCTCATAAGTTCCACATTCATCTTGTGGAACATCTTTTAATAAATTCATAACTTGTTCTTTTAGATTATCTTTAGGAGTTTGAGTGGTTGGAATTTGATTTTTAATATTTGTTTGATAATTTATATAATTGTTATTTGTTATTTGCATTTTAAACCCCCGTTATTTTTCTATATCGGTAGGTTTAAAAAAATATTAATAGATATTTATTTATATCTAAACTCTTTTATAAAATTTTTAGCTTTAATTCTTATCTATATAAAATATTAATCTTTATTCATTTTAACAATTTTATAAATTTCCTTTACTCTAAACTCTTTTATCATATAAATTCTCGCTATCTTTATACGCCATTAAAATAGCTAATAAATCTCTTTCATCTTTGATATTTTGAATATCAAGTTTGCTTAAAATATCTTCCATACTCTCACGAGTGCTAGAGCCTTTTATTTCTATGGCTTCGTAAGGTTTTTTATCTTCAGTTTTGTCTTTTTTATCTTCAGCTTTTTCATCATTTTTATTTATTGTTGATATTTCATCACTTGGTTTTGTATTTTCACTATTTTGGATACTTTCATGCTCTTTGCCTTGCTTTATCTCATCAATTCTTGCTAGATACCTTTGTTTGAACTCATCTTCGCTAATATTTCTTGCATTAAATAGCTTTGCTATTATTACATCTTGATTCCATTTATAATCTCCTAAGCTATCAGAATGCTCCTTTAAAAAATCTTTTAAATCTTTTTGCACATCTTGATTTGCTTCAGAACTAAAGGCTCTTTCATAAATTGTATTCGTATACATATCGCCATATAAAGCATCTTGATGTTCAAGTAACATATAAATAACCATACTTTGGATTTTTGCTTCATTGCTATTAGTTGGGTAATTAAAATCCAAGCTATCGTGAGTATCGGGGTAAAACATTTTAATAAAATCATCATATCTTTTTGCATTTTCTTTATTTTCAAGTCTTCCTTGAACTAATGCTTGATTATTATTTGGCTTTTGTAATGGTAAGTTATAATTATTTGAACTAATTTTCATATTTTACCCCTTTAAAATAATTTAATAATTAGTAAATATATTAATTAAATATAACTAAATATAACTTTAAAAAGATTAAGTAGCAAAACTTAATTTAAACTAACGATTAAAAAAAATTAGATAAATTCAGCAAAAAATTATCTAAAAGAGTTTTATTATGAGTTTTATGGAAATTGTTATTATTTTAATAGTTGCTGTTTTGGTTTTAGGACCTGAAAAACTACCTGGCACTATAGTTGAAATCGCAAAATTATTAAAGGCTGTTAAAAAACAAATTAACGAAGCTAAATCAAGTATAGAAAACGAAATCAATATTAGCGAATTAAAAGATGAAGCTAGAAAATATAAAGAAGAAATCACAAAAGCAAATGATAGTATCAGAAAAAAACTAAGCTTTGAAGAATTTGATGAGATTAAAAATACTTTAAGTGATTTTGAAAAAGACGCACAAAATGCTTTAAATAGCACTATTGATAGTGTAAAAAATACAGAAAACTCAAATCAAAATTCAAATTCTACAGAAGAAAAAAATATAAATACAGAAGAAAAGCAACTTAGCAAAAGAGAACAATTTTTAAAAGAAAAGAGCGAAAATGTTTGAAGAATTAAAACCACATTTAGTTGAACTTAGAAAAAGATTATTTATTAGTGTAGTTGCTTTGATTTTAGCTTTTTTTGTATGTTTTGTATTTTGGAAACCAATACTACATTTTATTTGTGTTCCACTTATGAATGTATTGCCTGAAGGCTCTGAAATTATATTTTATAAACCACAAGAGAATTTCTTCACTGCTATGCAAGTTTCTTTATTTGCAGCATTTCTTGTAGCATTGCCTATAATTTTGTGGCAAGCTTGGAAATTTGTTGAACCAGGTTTATATGAGAATGAAAAAAGATTTGTAGTGCCTTTTGTATTTAGCGCTACTATTATGTTTTTGATTGGTGCGGCGTTTTGCTATTATTTAGTAGTTCCTATTGCTTTTGATTTTTTAATCAATTTTAGCGGTGGAGAATATAAGGCTATGCCTTCAATTTCTGAATATGTGAGCTTTTTTACAAAATTAGTAATTGCATTTGGATTAGGATATGAATTACCTGTTGCTATATTTTTCTTAGCAAAAATTGGTCTTGTAACTGAAAAAACTCTTATTAGAAATTTTAGAGTTGCTATATTAGTTATTTTTATATTCGCAGCAATTATGACCCCGCCTGATGTATTTTCGCAATTTTTAATGGCAATTCCTTTAATTGGGCTTTATGCTATTTCAATTTATATTGCTAAAGTAGTAAATCCAGCTGACCCTGATATAGATAGCGAAGATGATGAAAAAGAATTATTAGAAGATAAAAATGCTTGATAATTTACTAAGTTCTTATGATTATGATTTGCCAGAAGAATTAATAGCAAAATACCCTGCAAATCCTGCTGATAGTGCAAAACTATTAGTATATGAAAAAAATAGTGGAAAAATTACTCATAGTGTATTTTATGAATTAGCTAATTTTTTGCCTGAATGTGCTTTGATTTTTAATGATACTAAAGTATTTAAAGCTAGATTTTATGGCAATAAAATTAGTGGTGCAAAATGTGAATTATTTATAAATAAAATTCTAGCAAATGATGAGTTTTTAGTGCAAGTTAGGGGTAAAGTTAAAGAAGATGATATTTTAATTTTTCAAGATAATTTAAACGCAAAAATATTAAAGCTAAACGCAGATGGTACTAGAATTGTGAAATTTTATAAAAACAATGAAGTTTTAAAAACCGATAAGGTTTTAAAAATTAGCGAAAAAATCGGACATATTCCACTACCACCATATCTTAAAAGAATGGATAATTTAGATGATGAGATAAATTATCAAAGCGTATTTGCTAAAAATATTGGAGCTGTTGCAGCACCTACTGCGTCATTGCATTTTACGAATAGAGTTTTAGATAGTCTAAAAGATAAAAAAAGTGCTTATATTACTTTACATGTTGGTGCAGGAACTTTTGCTAGTGTAGAATGTGAAAACATACAAGAACATAAAATGCATAGCGAATACTTTAATCTAAGCGATGAAGCAATAAAATTAATTAATAGCGATATACCTATTTTAGGGGTTGGCACAACTGCTACAAGAACAATAGAGTATTATGCAAGGACAAAAAAAAGTAGTGGTGAATGTGATTTGTTTTTAAACCCATCTAATAGGCCAATTAGACAAAATTATTTATTAACAAATTTTCATTTGCCAAAATCAACTTTAATTATGTTAGTAGCTAGTTTTATAGGTAGGCAAAATACTTTAAAACTTTACGAAGAAGCTATTAAAAATAAATATAAATTTTACTCATACGGCGATGCAATGCTTATTATTTGAAAGGAAAATATGAAAAAATTATTATTAATTTTAATCTCAACCTATCTATTTGCAGATTCTAAAATAGATTTTTCTGATAAAGATACAATACTTTTATTTGTAGTTTTAGGTGGCTTAATAGTTTTATTATTAGCTTATATTTACAAGCTAAAAATGAAATTAAAAACTAAAAAAGTAAAAATGTTTAGTGTTAGCGATGAAGCAGAATTTGAAAGTGAAAGTTTTGAAAAATCATCTTTATATTTTGATTTACAAGAAGTGTTTTTATATTTTTTCAAAACGCTAAATTACGAAGCTAGTGTTAAAAATAACATATTTTTAGTTAGACAAGATATGCTATATCTAAACGATAACAATGAAAAATGTATGCCAAATAGGTATTTTTATGGAGATTATACAAATATTATCAATGCTATTTGGGCTGCTGCTGATTTGATTAATCAAAATGTAGAAAATGAAACCATATTTATTGATATTGGAATTATTAATAATATGCAAAATAGAACTCTTTTATGCGTTGATATTGGAGTTTGTGGTGTTGTTGATGATAAAAAAACTGAATTATTTAAAAGCTTTACTAATCCTAAAAAACTATCTATTTCAGAACAATTACATAAATTTAGTGGATATATGAAAAAAATTGATGGTTCTAGTTATGCCTTTAAGGATACAAATGAAAGAATTAATCACGCAATCTGTCTTAGTATCCCAATACTAATCAATGATAAAGAAAATAATTTACCAGATGTAACTCCAAAAGATAGATTAAGTGTTTTAATAGTTCATAACAATATTGATATATCAAAAACAATCACTGCAAATCTTGAAAGCTATGAAATTAACTGCGTTCAAAACCAATCAAGTAATGGTCTTTTAGAGAAAATTGAAGATGGGGTAAATTGCGCTTATAGAGCTGTTTTATTAGACGCAAATCTAATCAATACTTTTAATGAATATGATTTAAATCGTTTAGTAAAAGCACAAGATGAGTATTGCTTTAAATTAATTCTCATATTAAACAACCACAAAATAACACCTAATATTGAAAAGATTATTCAAGAAGTAGATTTCCTACCATTACCATATACAATTGATAATATTCGCTCAATTGTAAATATCATAAAAACTCAACAAGAAAAATTATTAAGCTAATTTATTAATTAGCTTAATTTTATAGTTTTAATTAATTTAGCTGGAACTCCTGCTACTATTTGAAATTCCTCAACATCTTTAGTAACCACCGCACCAGCTGCTATTATTGAGCCTTTTTTAATTTTTACTCCGCTAAGTATTGTGGCATTTGACCCAATCCAAACATTATCTTCTATTGTTATTGGCTTTAATACCATATCAGAGCGTTTAAATGGATTTATATCATGATTTATAGTAGCTAATACTACATTATGCCCTATTAAAACATTATTTCCTATATAAATTCCTCCTTGGTCTTGAAATTTACAACCGCTATTTATAAATACATTTTTGCCTACTGAAATATTTTTACCACAATCCGTATTAAAAGGCGGAAATAAAGTAAAACTTTTATCTACTTCTTTACCAATTAATTGAGAAAATAATTTATTTAATTCTTCTGGCTCATTATAAGTATTGTTAATTTTAAAAGTTATTTTCATAGCTTCCTTAGCTTGTTTAAGCATAAGTTTATACTCAATAGAATTTGCTTTTACATACTTAATCATAATTAATCCTTATTTTTAACATAAAACCTAGCATTAATTTTGCCATTACCTAAAAGCTTTTTTAACTCATCTTTACTAATGCCATAAATTGTTCCTAATTTAGTAAAACTCCAAGAATTATTATCATAATAAATTACTATATTATTAGCATTATATAAAATCAAATCAAGTGCTTTAGCTTGAAAATATTTATCATTAGTAGGAAGATTTTTATCAATTCTTCCTACCTTTTCAAACCCACCATAATCATTCATTAAAACATTCAAATCAGACTTTTGTAATACTTCATAAAGAGCAGTTGATGATGAATTACTTTCTAATTTTATTCTTAATTCTTGATTATTTATTTCAACATATATTTCATCATTGCTAAATCCATTTAACATACAAAAAGCTCCTAAACCAATAAAAATGCTAAAAACTTTTCTTAAGTATATGAATAATTTCATCTTTATTAAGCTCCTTATAACCACCATTTAAAATGAATACATTATTAGCAATATCTTCAATCAAGCTTTCATCTACTGATAAATCTTTTATATTCATACAAAGACCTAGCTCACTCATCCAATCTCTCATAGCAAATAGTCCTAATTTAGCTATTTCTTCATCGCTTTTATTATCTTTTATACCCCAGACATTAATAGCAAACCTTTTAAATTTCTCAATATTATAAGGCATTATATATTCATAATACGCCAAACTAATAGCACTTAAAGTAGCTCCGTGCGTTGCATTGGTAAAGCCACCAATTGCCTGACCTATCATATGAACCATCCAATCTCCATTTTTACCACAATGAAGCATAGTATTTAATGCTAGAGTACTTGCCCACATAATATCACTTCTAGCCTTATAATCATTAGGATTTTTGTTTGCAATTTTGCTTGATGAGATTATTGAACGCATAAGCCCTTCTGCTAAATAATCGCTCACATTATCATCTTCTTTTGAAAAATATTGCTCTAAAATATGATTAAACGCATCATAAATTCCATTTATCATTTGATATTTGCTAAGACTTAAAGTGTATTTAGGATTTAATATAGAAAACTTAGGAAATACTCTTTTATCATTAAACACTTTTCCTATTTTTTGATGAGTTTTTTCATTTGTAATTACACTACCACCATTCATTTCAGAGCCTGTCCCACACATTGTCAAAATACAACCTAGCGAAACTACATCACAATTTGGCTCAAGTTGATTTATAAAATACCTATCCCAATAATCATCGCTTGAGTTTATACTAACTGCTAAAGCTTTTGTATAATCACAAACAGAACCGCCACCTAAAGCTAATAAAAAATCAGCTTTATGCTCTCTTGCTATCTTTACACCTGAGTTTAATTTTTCTAAAGTAGGATTTGGCATAACACCATCAATATATGCTACATTTTTGCCTAATTTATCTAGTATTTTTACAATTTGGTTAAAAATACCATTTTTATGCACCGAGCCGCAACCATAAACCAAAACAATATTTTTACCATATTTACTTAATTCAAATTCTAAAGATTGCTCTACTTCATCAGTAAAATAAATCTTAGTTGGATTGTGAAAAATAAAATTATTCATAAAAAATCTCCTTGTTTTAAAAGTAAAATAATTTTATTTATTTTTAGTAGAAATATCAAATACTTATAATATATAATTAATTATAAAAATTAATTATTTCTAAGGAATATTATGGAAATTAGAGTTTTAAAATATTTTATAGAATCTGCAAAATTACAAAATATAACTAAAGCAGCTAATAAATTAAATCTTTCTCAACCAAATCTATCAAGACAATTAAAAGATTTAGAAGTAAAATTAGGGCAAAAACTTTTTATTAGGACAAATTATAAAATCATTCTCACAAAAGAAGGAGAAATGCTTTATAAAAGAGCTTGTGATATTTTAGATTTAGTTGATAAAACCAAGCAAGAATTTAAAAATTTAAAAGATTTTAATGGTGGAGATGTTTATATAGGCTGTGCTGAATCAATTGGAATAGTCAAAATAGCAAGAACTGCTAAAAAGCTACAAAATAAAAATATTAAGTTTCATATATTTAGTGGAAACTATGAAAATGTGGTAAATAAATTACAAAATTCTTTAATAGACTTTGCCGTTGTGGTTCAAGAATTTGATATTAGCAATTTTAGTTATTTAGATTTAAATCATAGTGATACTTGGGGGATTATTATGAAAAATACTTCAAAATACGCTAAGCAAAAAGATATAAGCATAAATGATTTATTTCAAATGCCACTTATAGTATCAAGACAAGGTTTTACGCAAGAAATGCCAAATGTTTTAAGGCAAAATCAAGATAAGCTAAATATAGTAGCTACTTATGATTTATTATACAATGCTGCAATTTTTGTTAAAGAAGATATTGGATACGCATTATCTCTTGATAAATTAATTAACACTAATGATGATTTATGTTTTAAGCCTATAAACCCATTAATTACTTCTAATTTAAGGTTAATTTGGATTGATGATAAATTAAGTGATGTTGCGAGAATTTTTTTAAAAGAATTGCAAAAAGACTTAAAAAACTAATTTGAAATTCCTAAGAATTTCAAATTATATTTATTTATTTTCTTCCATAGCTCTTGCTACTTCTTCTGAACTTTGTTTGATTTTATTCATACATTCATTTGCAGTATTTGCTAACACAACACTATCATTTACTTGAGCTATGCTTTTATTTATACTCTCAACAACATTAGCACTAACATTTCTAATAGAATTAATTGTTAAAGTAATTTCATTAATTGATGTTGCAGTCCTTTCAGCAAGTTTTCTAACCTCATCAGCAACCACAGCAAAACCACGACCATGCTCGCCAGCACGAGCGGCTTCAATAGCAGCATTTAATGCTAATAAATTAGTTTGCTCTGCAATATCTTTAATAGTTTGAATAACAGATACAATCTCATCTGATTGAGTATTTAATGAATTAACCAATTCACTACTTTCATTCATAATTTCTGCTATTTCTTGGACATTTTGCACGGTTTTAGCAATAACTTTACTACCTTCATTTGTGCTTTCATCATTTTTTTGTGCTAACTCGCTTACGATTTTATTTTTATTCAAATCTCTTATTACTTGCTCGCTAACATCGCTTGCGAATTTAATTACCTTATAAACCTTACCTTCAACATTATAAACAGGATTGTAACTTGCTTCTAAATATACAGGATTATTATCTTTTGTATATCTTATAAATTGACCTGATTGAAAATGTCCGCTTCTTAAATCTTCCCAAAATTTTCTATAATCACTGCTTTTTACATATTCACTATCACAAAACATAGAATGATGTTTGCCTATAATTTCGCTTTTTCTGTAATTTAATGTATTTAAAAAATTATCATTTGCATCAAGTATTTCCCCGTTTGGAGTGAATTCAATTAAAGCCATAGACTTACTTGCCGCATTAATTGTATTTTTTAAATCCAACAATTCATTTTCGTGTTCTGTAACATCAGCAGCAAACTTAATTACTTTATAAACTTGATTTTGTTCATCTACTATTGGTAAATAATTTGCTTCTAAATAAACTACTTGACCATCTTTTGCAAATCTTTTAAACTGACCACTTTGCGGAATATTTCTTGATAATTCTTGCCAAAAGATTGAATAATCACTTGAATTAACATAATGTTTATCACAAAATATTCTATGATGCTTACCTTTTATCTCTGATAGTGTATATTTTGTAGCTTTTAAAAAATGCTCATTTGCATCAACAATATTTCCTTTAGTATCAAATTCTATAATCGCCATTTCTTTATAAATAGCTTTTAAAATAGCTTCTTTATCTTTTAACTCGTTAATAATCTTGTCTTGTATTTCTTTATTATTTTTAAAAAACATTAAACTACTCCTAATTTTAAAAAAGGAGCGATTATAGATAATTTTATTTAAAAAAGTATTAATAGTTTAAATTAAAGCAAATAATTAATCCAAATCAATGAAAAATTAATTTGGATTAATCTAAAAAATCAACAAATTACAATCACATTAAATTATCATCAATATATTTATCAACATATTTTTCTTTTATTGCAAATATTTCTTCTTTGCAAGCAAAAAATGCTTCAACCACTTTAGGGTCAAATTGAAAACCTGAATTATCACTAATATATTTGCAAACTTCATCAAGTGGCCAAGCTTTTTTATAGCATCTATCACTTGCAAGCGCATCAAAAACATCAGCTAAAGAAACAATTCTTGCATAAATATGAATATCATCACCTTTTTTACCCATTGGATAGCCACCACCCGCATATTTTTCGTGGTGTTCGTGAGCGATGATTGCTGCTGCTTCCATAATTTTACCTTTAAATCTATGCAACATTTCATAGCCTATTTGTGCGTGTTTTTGCATGGTTTTAAATTCTTTTTCATCAAGTCTTCCAGGTTTATTTAAAATAGCATCAGGAATTCCAATCTTACCAATATCGTGAGTTGGAGCACCATAACTAATTAGCGTTACTTCTTCTTCACTTAATCCCATTTGTCTTGCTATGGCTTCGCTTATTTTACCTACTCTTTTTACATGATTTCCTGTTTCTTCACTCTTACTCTCAACCATTTCAGCTATTGAATAAATTAAATCTTTTTGAGCGTTTAAAATATCTTCTTGGAATTTCATTCCTTCATAAATCTTACCTGAATAATCAGCTGCAATTCTTAGATAATCTAAATCATCTTTATCAAAATTATTATTAATATCTGTAAGTTTATTTAAAGCTTGGAATACCCCAATAACTTCGTGCTCACTATTTAAAATAGGCATAGCTAAAATTGATTTAGTGCTATATTTTGTTCTCTCATCATTTGAGCTATCAAAATACGGATTGCTTTTTGGATTATTTTCTAAAATAGCTTCTTTTGTCTCAATTGCACGACCTACTATTCCTTTACCAAAAGGAACTCTAATCTCACCTACTCCATCAGCGTGTAAGGTATAATATTCTTTTCTTTCATTATCAATAAACCACACACTACATCTATCAGCTTGAATGTTTTGTTTAACCATTTCGCCTAAGGTATTTAGGTTGGCTTTAGAATCAGAGTTTTTAGAAATTTGAGAAAAGCATTCAAGTATGGTTTCTAGTTTTTGTTCTTGGTCTAAATTATGTCTTTTCAATACATTTATCATATCACTTTGATAATTTGTATTAAATTGCATAAATGAACCATTTTTAATAATCATTCCATAATCTTTTAAGATATTAAATTCTCTTAATTCTTCTTCTATTTTATCTTTAAAGCAATATTTAATGTGATATACATGGAAAATCACATCATCTCTTACTTGCTCTTGTATTTTTTTTAATAATTTTGGAGTTAAGTGTTTTGAATCTTGTGCTAGTTTTTCTAAACTTGAATCAAAACTAACATCAGCAATTACTTGTCTTATATCAGTTCTTTTATTGATTAATTCCACTATATCATCGTGATAATAAGTATCTGAAGTAAAATATATACTATCTTTATCATAGCTTAAAATAAAGCCAAAACTACCTTCAGTGTGATAGCTCTTAACTGGCTCTATTGTTATATCATCTATTAATAATTTATCTCCTACATTAATTTCTTTATAAACTATAGCAGGACTTCCATTTGGCAATTTTATCTTTGCAAAATCAGGCCAAATTTTATTGTTAAAAAAATGCTCTTTGAGATTATCTATACTTTCTTTACTAGCATATATACAAATACTATCTTGAAGTTTTAAAAAATAATTATCAACATATAAAGCAATAGCACAAATATGGTCTAAATGAGTGTGAGAAATAAAAACATGCTTTATAAAATTATCATCAGTTGGTTTTGGTAAAAATCCAGCATCAATTACACCATTTAAACTAAATTGAATGCAAGTTAAATTATCACTTAAATATTTGCTAACCGAAGAACCTTCAAAAACTATTCTATGTGTGTTAAAAATATTCATATTAATCCTTATTAAATACACTTGAAAACGCTATAAAAGGTTTGCAAGAAAAATTGGGCGTATTATAATTCAATTTTTGTTTATCAAGCCCTAACATTAATCCACCACTTTGATTTATTAAAAAATCCCCAGCAGCTAAATCCCAAGAATTGAGCCTTTCGTATCTTAAATATACATCAGCATCACCTTCTAATAAAGCACAAAACTTTAATGCAGAGCCTATATTTAATGCTGAATATCCGTAGCTAAATGGAATTTTACTATTATTTATATCTTGTTCTTTTCTTAAAGATACTAAAGCTTTATTTGATTCTTTTTTAACTTTATTTAGGATTTCTTGATTTTTATAAACTGGCATATTTTTAGCTGAATAATACAAATTCTTATTGCAAACATCATAAATTACACCTAAAATTGGTCTTGTATTTTCAATCAAACTAATACAAACGCAAAAATTTTTTCTATTTTTTAAATAGTTATTAGTGCCATCAAGTGGGTCAATTAGCCAAAATAAAGATTTTTTTCTTTTTTCATAATCTAAAATCTGTTCTTCAGAACATATATTAATTTTACTTTTTCCTAAAATATCAAATATGATTTCATTAGCTTTTAAATCAGCTGAACTAACTAAAGTTCCATCTGGTTTTGTATTAATTAAAGGGTGTTTTATATCAATTATTTCATCTCCAGCAATTCTTGCTGCTCTTTTAGCAAGAGTTAATAACTCTTGCATTATTTTTCCTTAATCCAAGTCTGACTTCTTCCTATTAAAGAAAATCCAACATATCCTCTTAAAATTAATTTATCATCTTTAAAAGTTGCATTTGCTCTATATAATTTACCACTTTCTGGGTCAATTATATAACCACTTTTATAAGAATTTTCACCATCTTTTTTTAATTTATAAAGCAATGGCGCACCTACTATTTTCATCTTTCTAGCATCTTCTGCATAAGTAAAATAATCATAAGTTTTTTCACAAGATTTACAAAGTTCATCATCGCCATATTCAAACAATTTAACAACTTTGCCAAATAATTCATTATTTTCTTCATAAATATGCCATCTAGCAGTTTTTTTACCATTTTCATCAATACTTATATAATTACCATAATCCTTAGCTAATAAACTACCTAATAATCCTAAACATAAAAATATTTTTTTCATTAAATTAAAGCCTTTTAAAATTTTTTGATTTTGGGTTTATTATATCATCACTTATATTTACAAAATCTTTATTTTTGTATGCAATAACCCCTGCTCTTGCTATCATTAAAGCATTATCAGAACAATATTTAAGTGGAGCTAACAATAATTGCATATTGTTTTTTTTACAAATTTCATCTAATTTAGACCTAAGCAATAAATTAGCACTTGCACCACCAACTACGCCTAATGCTTTATAATTTTTATTATGCAAAACTATGTTTAATTTATTAATTATATGCTTACAAGCAATTCTTTGAAATGCTGCTGCTATATTTGCTTTTTGAGTATCTAAAGTATTATTTGCTATACAATCATTAATAGCTAATCTAACTTGATTTTTAATACCCGAAAATGAATACTCAAGCCTACTTTTACTTGGGATTGGTAAAGAAAACTCATAAGTATTATTGCTTTCATTTTTTGCTAATTCTTCAATAAATACCCCACCAGGATAACCAAGTCCTAGCATTTTTGCAACTTTATCAAAACTTTCTCCAAAACTATCATCACTTGTAGTTGCTATTAAATTTATATCATATTCTTTAGTAATCTCAAGTATCATAGTATGACCGCCACTTACAAGCAAAACTAAAAAATCATTCATTATTTCTTTATCTAAAAATAAAGAACAAATATGACCTTTTAAATGATTTATCGCAATTAATGGTATATTTAAAGCCACACTTAAAGCCTTAGCCATTGCAACTCCGCTTTGAAGCGATACTGATAATCCTGGCTCATTAGTAACTGCAATTGCCTTTAATTCGTTTAAAAAAGGCTTGGTTTTAGCTAATATTTTAGGTAAAGCTTCAGTATGTAGCCTTGATGCAAGTTCTGGCACAACTCCACCAAATTCATTATGCTCATCTTGAGATATTTTTTCATAAAATAAACATTCATAAGTATTTACATTAATAACTGCGATGCTTGAATCATCGCAGCTACTTTCTATTGCTAAAAGTAATTCTCTCATTTTGGCTTAATCATATTTGCAGGAACTACAAATTTATCAAAATCTTCTTCACTAACTAAGCCTAATTCTAAGCAAGATTCTTTTAGACTAATTCCTTTTTTGTGAGCATTTTTTGCAACTTTTGCTGCATTTTCATAGCCAATATGTGGATTTAGTGCAGTTACTAGCATTAAAGAATTATTTAAATTATGAGTAATTTTATCAATATTTGGAGTAATTCCTATAGCACAATTATCATTAAAGCTAATCATACCATCAGCTAATAATCTTAAACTTTGTAAGAAATTATAAATAATCACAGGCTTAAATACATTTAGCTCAAAATTACCTTGAGAAGCTGCAAAACCAATTGCCGCATCATTTCCCATTACTTGAACGCTAAGCATTGTTAAAGCTTCACTTTGAGTAGGATTTACTTTACCTGGCATAATTGAGCTACCTGGCTCATTTTCAGGAATACTAAGCTCTCCTAAACCACATCTAGGACCACTTGCAAGCCATCTAATATCGTTTGCTATTTTCATTAAATTTGCTGCAAGAGCTTTAAATGCTCCGTGTAAAAATACTAAAGCATCGTGGCTTGTAAGTCCATGGAATTTGTTTGGGCTACTTATAAATTTAGTGCCTAAAAGTTCGCTTAATTTTGCTGATACTTTTTCACTAAGTTCTGGATGAGCATTAATTCCAGTTCCAACAGCTGTTCCGCCAATTGTTAGCTCTCTTACATCTTCAAGTGCTTTTAAAATATGTCTTTTTGAGCTTTGCAACATATATACATATCCACTGAATTCTTGACCTAAAGTAAGTGGGGTTGCATCTTGCAAGTGAGTTCTTCCGATTTTAATTATATTTTCAAATTCTTTTGCTTTTTTATCTAGTGTTTTTTCTAGAATTTCTAATGCAGGAATTAAAGTCCTTTCAGTTTCTAAAACTGCAACTATATGCATTGCAGTTGGGAATGTATCATTTGAACTTTGGCTCATATTTACATGGTCGTTTGGATGGACTATTTTTTCTTTAGTAAAATCCATTCCACTAAGTTTAGTAGCAAGATTTGCTATAACTTCATTTAGGTTCATATTTGTTTGTGTTCCTGAACCTGTTTGCCATATAGCAAGTGGAAATTCATCATTATGTTTATTAGCTAAAATCTCATCACAAGCTTTAATAATTGCATCTTTTTTTACATTGTCTAATTTACCTAAATCATTATTTACTAAAGCTAAAGACTTCTTAAGATGCGCAAAAGCGTGGATTAATTCTACAGGCATTTTTTCTGTGCCGATTTTGAAATTCTCTAAACTTCTTTGTGTTTGTGCTGCCCACAATTTATCTGCAGGAACTTTAACTTCACCCATTGTATCGTGTTCTATACGAAAACTCATTTTATCTCCTTTTATTTATAGTTTTTAATTAAATCAAATGTTGTGTTTTTAATAATATCTATTGTGCTAATCTCACATCTTTCATAAATACTATGTGGGCTTAAGATATTTGGACCTATTGAAGCACATAATAATTCATTTTGCTTAGTTTTTAACACTCCGCACTCAAGTCCTGCGTGAATACTACTCATACTAGCTTTTGGATTATATTTTTGTAAAGAATTAAGCACTGCATAAGTAAAATCATTTGGTATAGGCTCCCAAGGCTCATCTTTAGCAAGTAGTTTTGCTTCGTAATTATTAAAATGTGCTTTGGTTTTATAAAAGACTTCATCTAAATCTGCTGAATTATCGCTTCTTGCAAATAATTCAAGCTTTAATTCATCATTATTTTGACTAATAATTGCTAGATTTACGCTAGTTTTTACTATATTTAAATCCCTTGAATAAGACCAAACTCCGTGTTTATAACTAGCAATTAGACTTAAAATATCTTCTTGAATTACTTTTTCACCTTTACTCTCAAGCCTAATTATTTCAATATTTTCACTAGATTTAAGTTCAGTGTCACTATAAAAAATAGCCTTAGCATTTACACTTATACTATTAGTTCTTTCCCCACCACTAAAGCTTACTAATTCAGCATCGTTTTTATATAAAAATAAAGCTAAATCACTAATAGCACTAGGAATGTTTTTAATAATATCAATCCCACTATGACCGCCTTTATAGCCTTTAGTATGAGCTTCATATAAATATTTTTTACTAGGGTTTTTATAATTTAGCTTAATATTTACATTCATCATTAAACTCGCCGCACAACCAATTATTACTCTATCTACACACTCGCTATCAAGATTTAATAAGTGTTTTGAACTAATTTTTAGCTCTAAATTATTTGCACCTATAAGCCCTACTTCTTCATTAGCGGTAAATAAACATTCAAGGTCGCTAAACTCATTCATAGCTTCCATCATAATGGCAATTCCTATACCATTATCAGCACCTAAGGTTGAATTATTTGCCTTAATAAATCCATCACTTTCTATTATATTTATATTAGGTGCATCTCCAACACAAACCATATCATAATGACTTTGCAAGCATATATTAGGATTTCCCTTTTTACATAAAATATTTTCAGCCTTATCAACTAATACTTCAAAACCTTTTGATTTTGCATAATTAATTAAAAAATCTTTTAATTTAACTGCATCAAAACTACAATGCGGAATTGCTGCAATTTGTTTAAAGTTTTCTAAAACTCCCATTCTTTCTCCTTATTTTTAAGCAAACATTAGATTTTAAAGTTTAATAAAGAGTAAGATTTGTGTGTAATTTTGTAATTTATTTTAAAGTGTGTAAATTCGTAATGTTTTTGTAGAATTTAATTCAAATTCTAAAAAGAATTTGAATTAAAAATTTATAGACCTTTAAATCCAAATAATTTATATTGCCATTTTAATTCTGTGATTTTTTTAAGAACTTTTGCTAAAAATCCACTAAAATCTTTGCCTTGAATACTTGCAACGGCATATTTTTCACTAAGAGAACAAACACTTCCTTGGTCTTTATAAATAAATGTTTCTTTAAATTCTTCATTATTTAACCTAGCACTTAAACTTCTTGCTAAATAATTACCTTGCTTGCAAGCTATTTGAGCTGTTGGAGCAAATGGTCTATCATTATTCATAATTAAAGAACAATCTCCTAAAATATAGCAATTTGAATAATTTGGCGCTTGTAAAAACTCATTAACTAATATTCTATTATTTTTGTTTTCAAATACACTATTTTTAATAACTTCATTTCCCTTAACACCAGCTGTAAAGATTATATTTTTTGAATCTATATAAGTATCTTCATTGTTTAAATACAATCTATCCCCAACTTTTTTAATAATTTTATGAGATGTTAAAACTTTTACGCCTAATTTTTCAAGATAATTTCTTGCTACTTTTGCTAAATCTTTGTTATACATAGGCAAAATCTCATCCATAGCTTCAACTATGCTAATTTTTGCATCAATTCCTTTGCTTTTGCAAACTTGAGCTATAGAAGCACATAATTCAACACCACTAAATCCAGCTCCACAAATTACAATATTTTTATAAATACTTTCAGATTTTTCTAAATTAGAATAAATAATTTCTTTGGTTTTTAAAGCGTCTTCATAAGTTCCGATTTCATAAGCTTCATCAAGCCCTTCTATACCAAAAGTATTTTTATTAGCACCTAAACCTACATAAATCTCATCAAAATCATAATCAGTATTTTTGCAATATAATTTATTTCCTTCAATTTTAATAGCACTATCTTGAATAATTACAATTTCACTAGGAATTATATCTTTTAAAGGAATTTTGATATTTTTTTCACTCTCATTTGCTGCAATTTTATGTAATTCTGTAGTTTTATAATGATATGAATTATTATTAATTAGTAAAAATTCAGCCTTTGTTAAATCTTCCTTGCTTAGACTTTTAATTAAAGATAAGTTTGCATATCCAGCACCTAAAAAAATTATTTTTTTCATAACACCCCTTTTTATTGTAATTTAATTAAATATTCTTTAGATTTTTTTTCAATATTATAATTATATATACCATCAAGTTTTATTACAAGACGATAAAAATTTCTATGAACTCCAGTATAAATTTCATCAAAATAATTAGCTTTTATTTCAAATGATTTATTTTTTAAACTTGGATTAATTTTAAAATCCATAACAATTCTATTTGGTTTTTTTAAACTAAATTCCCTAATTAATTCGCTATTTGTTTTAATTGAAATATTTTTTTTGTCTATAACTATTTTAAAATTATTTGATATGTCTAATGATAAAGGTGTATATTCTGTGGTTTTACTAATTTGATTTTCTTTGTTTTCTTCTTTCTTAACTTCAGTAATTTTAGTAGTATTTTGCTCTACATTAGAATTGTCATCATTAGCATTTTCTTGATTTTTTAATGCAAGTTTTATTTTATCAACTTCTTTTAATTCAGTTTTTGCTTCTTCTTTATCTTGGTTTGTAAGCTCTTGGGCGTCAAGTAGCATATAAACTTTATGCCAATCAAGAGCTTCATTAATATCTAATTCAAATTCTTTCAATGTCCCATCTACATTTGTATAAATAAGTTTCATTTTATTTAAAATTCTAGCATCGCTTGGAACACTAAAAGCTGTTTTTTTAAATTCCTTTATCTCTTCAATAGGACTTGGATTATTGATTTTTACAATAGGCACAAATGGATTTTCTCTAGCAAAAAGCATTGAGCTTATTAGTAAAAATAAATATTTTTTCATTATAAATCCTTTCTAAAATAAGCCCTTACTAAATCCATATTTATATAAAATTCTTTCATCAAGGTAAGTGCTAGATATTTACCAAAAAAAGTATTATTAATAATACCATTATTTATGTTAATTGCTCCAATAGTCTGCATTGCTTTTAGTTTTAGCCCTAAGTGTTTTTCTAAATCACAATTATAATTAGAATTAAAATTATTAATATTCAAATTATCCTTAAAAAACTCTGTTAGAAAAATATAATTAATTCTATCTTCAGGACTAAAATCTATGTGAGCTAATTTTTGATTTTTACCAGCTAAAACCTTAGCTTTATAATCATCTAATTTAAAAGCATTTACTAAAAGCTTATTATTTGTAAAAGAAAAAGCCCCACTACCAGCACCAATGTATTCGTGATGTGTGCTTACATATTCATCATTAAAACTAGTTCTATCCTTAGAAAAACTCCAAGAGTTATTTTGCTCATAATCACTAAAGTATTCGCAAATTATCTTATAAAATTCATATTCATTATCTTGTTTATCTATGCCTAATTTAGCTGCAATTATTTCTTTAGTAAGATTAGATTTCATCAGTGGATATAAAGTAATTTGTGATGGAGCAATATTTTTAGCTAATTCAATATCTTTTATTAACATTTGTTTTGTTTGTGATGGAAAATTAAAAATCAAATCAATACTAAAAGTTGGCAAAATACCATTAGCTAATTCTAATTTTTTTACTAATTCTTTTTGATTTCCAAACTTTTCTAAACGATTAACTTTTCTTAAAATTTCATCATCAAAACTCTGCACCCCACAACTAAGCCTATCAATAAGCCCTTTAAAGTCTTTTAAAGCTTCAGGCTTTATATGATTTGGGTCACTCTCACAAGAAATCTCTTCAATACTAAATAAATCCTTACATAAACTAAGTGTTTTTATAAGTTCTGCTTCATTGATTAAAGTAGTTCCGCCACCAACATAAAGTGTATTAAAATCGTATCCTAAATCCTTAAATTGCTGTAATTCAATTCTTAAAGTTTTAAAATATTCTTTACATAATTCTTCATCATAAGCAAATTTGTGAAAGCTACAATAAGGACAAAAAGTATGGCAAAACGGAACATGAATATATAACATTACCTTTTTACCATCTTTAGATTTTTCTAAATTAACTTCATTTTTAAAATTAAACTTAGACTTAAGCTCTTTGTTAAGAAAATTGCAAGTATATTTTAAAGCTTGATTTTGTAAAAAATTCATTAATAACCTTTATTAAAAATTAAAAAATGCCATTAGTTTATACAAATAAAATTAATTCAAAATAACATAAATTAAGAATTAATTTTAAAATTAATATGCTCTTCAAATTCTTTTAAACGCTTGTGAATACTTCTTAATTCTGTAATAGTTGTCCAGTTTTTAGTAAGAACACTAAAACTTGAGCGAACACTACTAAAAGCATTATTGATTTGAACTAAAACACCTAGGGCAATTATTCCTAAGAATAAATTTTGCCCTACTATCAAATAAGCAAAAATCACCATAAATTGCTCGTATAAATATAGCCAAACATCAAAATATCCATAGTGCAAAAACAATCTTTTGTAATTAAACTTAAGCCCTGTAAAAAGCTCAAACATTTGCTCTGGTAATGCGTGATTGGTTCTATCATTTTCTGCATAAACTAGTTCTTTTCTAAAAGCAGCTTCGGCTTTTTGATTGTTATATTCAAGATTAGGAAGTTTAATTCCAACAAACCAAGATATAATAAGACCACCAACGCTTGTTAATAAAGCCCACATAATTAAACCTGATTGAAAATTAAAAATAGGTAAAACCAAATTAGCCCCTAAAGTATATAAAATAGGCAAAAAAGCAATCAAGGTCATAAAAGCCTTTATAATATCAACACCCAAGCTCTCAACGATTTTTGCAAATCTATATATATCTTCTTGGATACGCTGTGATGAGCCTTCTATATAATCATTATTCTTACGCCAAGCCTTAAGATAAGCAAATGTAATAGCTTCTCTCCAAGCAAAAGCAAAATGCCTAGAAAAAAACGCTGTTAATGTAGCTATTAAAATATAAGGTAAAGCTATAAATAAAAAATCACTCAAGCCACTTAAAAACTGCTCGTAGGTGCTATTTTGTGGTGCTGCTTGTAAGAGATTATAAAAATCTTTATACCAATTATTGATTTGTACATTAAGTAAGGTTTGAGAAAAAATTGCAAGTAAAATAAGCAAACTCCCGCCCCAAGACCATAAAAACCATTTTTTAGATAAATAAAATGCTCTAAACATATAAATCCTTGCAAAAAAATAGGCTAATCATAATAATTTATCTTTAATACATTTAGAATTTGAAATATCATTTATGTTTTTTAAATCCCTTTTGATATTGCTCATCAATATAGCCTAATTCTAATAATTTATTAAATATTTTTGCAACAATTGGCCCAGAAGTAGCACCTCCATGCATTCCATGCTCAACTAGAACAACCACGGCATATTTTGGCTCTTCATAAGGTCCATAAGCATTCATCCAAGCGTGACTTCTTGTATAATATTCCATATTTTCTTCTTTCATACGCTTTTTTTCACTTTGAGAAATCCCTACAACTTGCGCTGTGCCTGTTTTGGCTGCTAATGTGATTTTACTCTCTAATAAAGGTTTATATCCTGTGCCTTTAGGTGTATTTGCTACATCATACATAGCTGCTCTAATATATTTTAAATCTTGTTGTTCGCTTTGAGTAAAAATATCTTTTTTAACAATTTCAACTTTTTCTTTATTTATTTCATCTACAAAATGTGGCTTTATTTCATATCCACTAGCTAATTTTGCTGTATAGACTGCTACTTGCATTGGAGTTGCTAGGAAATTACCTTGCCCTATGCTAGTAATTAAAGTTTCACCTTGATACCAAGGCTGGTTATATCTTGAACTTTTCCATACTTTATTTGGTAATATACCAACACTCTCAAGTGGTAAATCAATATCTGTTTTTCTACCAAATCCAAGCTTATATAAACTTGCACTTATATCAGCTATTCCAACTTTTAAGCTGCCTTTATAAAAATAATCATCACAACTTGACCTAATAGCAGTTCTTAAATCCATAACCCCATGCCCATATACATTATGACATCTAAATTTTCTACCACCAAAATCAAAAGAACCAGAACAAGTAAAAGTAGTATTAGTATCTATTTTACCACTTTGTAAAAACGATAAGCCTACGCCCATTTTTACAACCGAACCTGGTGGATAACGACCATTTATAATCTTATTTGTAAATGGGTGGTCTAAATCTTGTATCATCATATCCCATTCATTTTGTGAAATTCCAGTAACAAAAGGATTTAAATCATACTCTGGATAAGAACCTGCTGCAATAATTGAGCCATCTTCAATATTTAAAACAACTGCTGAACCACTAATATTTTTAAACAATTCATCTAAGTATTGCTGCATTCTTATATCAATAGTGAGTTTTATGTCATTTTCCATAATTGGTTTTTGAAACTCAATTTCTTCTACTTCTTGATTGATGGAATTTACTTTTGTAACTTTTTTACCAGGCGTGCCTTGTAATATATCATCATAATATTTTTCTATGCCTGTTTTTCCAATTTTTTTTGTAACTTTTACAACATCATTATTTACCATATCTTCAGCATTTGCCCTTGCCACATAGCCTATTATATGACTTGCTAAAGAATTAAATGGATATAGTCTTTTAACACTTGGTTTTATTAATATATTATCATCTAAATTCAGCTCAAAATAACAAGGATTTATCTTCTCATACTCTATAAAATCTATAATTTCTATTTCATCTTGATTGTAATAGCTATTTTCTCTTTTATATATTTTAATAATTTTATCAATATCTAAATCACTAAAGCATTTTAGAATTTTATTAGTTGTTACATCTAATAAATTACTACTTAAATGTGGTTTTAAAGATATTGAAAATCCGAGCTGATTAACAGCTAATGGGGTATTATTTCTATCTAATATTATCCCTCTAATAGGCGGAATTAATTCTTCTTTGGTTGAATTCTTTTGTGCTAGTTCTTCATAATAATCATTGCTATAAATACTAAGCCAATATACCCTAGAAAGTAGCATTATAAAAAATGACAATATTACAAAAATTACAAATTTTAATCTCACACAATACCTCTAAACAAAATAATTGATAATAAAGATTCAAGGCATATATAATAAATAAAAATATTGCTTAATTTAAGCACTTCTAGTTCAAATAAATAAGAAAATAATAAATTTAAAAATATATCTATAAAATATACAAATATTATAAAAATAATTATCAAAATATCTCTATTTTTAAGTTTGTAAATCAACTTATCATAAAAATAATAAAAAAATATTAAAAACGCTATTGTAGTGCTAAACAGCACTAATCCGTGGGTTATTTCAATAAGACATAGATATAAAATAATAAGCAAGCTAGTTTTATCAAAACCACTTTTTTTAAAATGTATAATCAAAAATACAAAAAAAACCCCGAGTAAAGGTGGTAAAAAAAATGTAATAGAGCATAGTAATTGGTAAAAAAATAAAACAAATATTGTTATATAATAGCTTAACCCAACTCGTTCTTTCATTTAATAAACTCATATATTTTTTCCTGCAATTTATCTATACCTTTTTTACTAGCACTTGATACATAAATTGCATCTTTATATTTTGATTTTAGTTTTGAAAATTCACTCTGATTTAATTTATCAATTTTTGTAAAAACCTTTATATAAATTTGATTTTCATTCATAAAATCTTGTAAATATTCATAAACACCTTCATCTATATCTAAATCATCGTGTCTTGAGTCTATTAAATGAATAAAGCATTTTATTTCTTTTCTTTTTTGTAAAAATTCATTTAAATTCTTGTTCCAAGCAGCTTTTTTATCCTTAGAAACCCTTGCATATCCAAAACCTGGTAAATCTATTAAAATCAATTTGTTCTTATCCGCAAATGTAACTTCAAAAAAATTAATTAATTGAGTTTTGCCTGGAGTTGAAGATGATTTTGCAAGACCTTTGTGATTTGCTAAAGCATTTATTAAAGAGCTTTTACCTACATTAGAACGACCTAAAAAAGCAATTTCACCTAAATTATATTCTTGTGTTTGAAAATATTTTTCACAAGATATTAAAAATTTTGCACTTACTATATTCATTTTGCTATCTCAAAAATTAATTTAACTGGCTTATTAGCTTTATCACTTTTTACTTTATATGTTCCATCATTTTGGTTTATATAAATATAATCTGCTGATAATTCTTTGTTATTTTCTGTAATTTTAACATTCCCTATAAGCTCATAAGTATTTTTATTTACATCATAAACAATCTTATCTGCTTTACCTTTGAAATTATCTTTATTTAAACTTATAGAAAAACTTGTTACATATTGTGCTTCATAGCTAGCAATTTTATTATCCTTATTTGTTCTTATTGTCAATACTTGACAATTTAAATAATCTTTACCTTGCCTTATACTAACATCTTTGCTAAATACCCCAGTTTGATTATCTTTATTACCTTCAAAAATTTTTGCATTAATCTCAATTTTTTCAGCATATAAACTACATAAAGATAATAATAAAATAACTATTTTTCTATACATAAATCAACCTCTTTTAATAATAAATCTGAAGAATTTAAATTATAACTAAAAGAATTAGCATTAATTAAACTATTATTATAAGTTACTTTAGTTTTACTCAAAGAGCTTAAGATTTTTTCATTTATTGAATAATTTAATACATCGCTTTCAAGCTTAATTAGATTATCTTTATATTTGACATCGCCATTTAATACTATAATATTATTTTCTTTAGTTGCTTTATTACTACTTAAATGCTTTTCTAAATCATTTATACTTAAATTAATCAAATTATCTTGATTATTTATTTTGTAATATTGCTTAGCATAAGCTATTTTTTCAAGCTTATTACTAAGCTCATAACCGATAATATCATTAGCTTCAAGGCTTTTAAAATCAAGTTGATAATTCATCTTATCAATATCATAAGGCTTTTGTATTATTATAAAAAAAAGCATAGATAGCATAGAAACTAAAATAATATTAAAAGTTTTTATTAACACTTAATCCACTGCTTTAATTGATTATTTTCTTTTACAATAATTTCAAGCATTTCATGCACACAACCATATCCACCTTTTGTATTTAAAATTCTTCCAAAAATTTTTGCCCCATCTTTAGGAATAAAAGGTAGTTTAACAGATTTTAAAAGGTCTAAATCGTTATAATAGTCCCCTATTGCAGCAACTTCATCAAAAGTAATATTTAAATCTTTCAGTAGTGTTTTAGCACAACTTAGCTTATCTTTAATACCACAATATACATATTCAATGCCTAAATCTCTTGCCCTATTTAAAACAACTTCAGAACTTCTTCCTGTAATAATTGCAAATTTTATACCCAATTCTTTAGCTTTTAAAATAGCAGCTCCATCTTTTACATTAAATTCTTTAATCAAATCAGCATTAGGAGAATAAATAATTTTACCATCACTTAAACATCCATCAATATCTAAAATAACTAATTTAATCATTCTTACTCCCTAAATATAAATGAACCTAGAAAATTAGCTAAGTTTATAAAATCCTTTGCTTCTTCTTCACTTCTAAAGCCTTTTAAAAACACTCTATAAAATCCATCGCTAGAATTTAATACTTTACTTGTATAACCTTTATAATTTGCATATCTTTTTGCTAAATTATAAGCATTTGCAGAGCTTTTAAACGCTCCTATTTGTATCATAAAATCTCCACCCATAATACTATTTACACTATTTTGAATGTTGGAATTTGTATTAGATATTTGAGGTTTAATATTGTCTTGATTAAAACCTAATATAGTTAATTTTACCCTTGCAGTGCCTTTTTTAGTCATATCTATTTCATGCGCTGCACGATTTGATAAATCAATAATTCTTCCAGCAACAAATGGCCCTCTATCATTAACTCTTACTACAACACTTTTTCCATTTTCTAAATTATCAACTCTAACCATTGTATTCATAGGTAAAGTTTTATGAGCTGCTGTCATAGAATTTGTATTAAAAGTTTCTCCATTTGAAGTCTTTTTACCATGAAAACCTGGACCATACCAACTAGCAATGCCAGTTTCAGTATCTCCAATATCAACCTTGCTTGGATAATAAGTCTTACCATTTATTGTATAAGGTCTCATTGTAGCTGGAGTATTTGGTTTAGCTACTCCATAATTATAATTTTGGTTTAAGCTACTTGTAGTTGAACAAGCAGCAAATAAAAATAAAAAACTAGCGAAAACTAAATATTTTTTCAATTTTTAGCCTCCTTACTATCATCATATACTAATACAGGAATTAATAAGGTTTGATTAATTCCAATTCTATCATCTTTTAAATTATTATAAGCTCTTAAAGCATTTGTAGAAACACCATTTTTCTTAGCTATTGCATATATTGTATCACCTTGTTTTACCCTATAGCTTATTACATTTTTTACATTATTTTTAGCATACTTAATAGGATTTGAGTTATCTTTATAAGCTGCTATCTTTTCTATTGGTAAATAAGCATAATAATTATAAGGTGGTGCAAAATCGCCTTTAAATTGTGGGTTTAAATCTTTAAATTCACTTAAGCTAATCCCAGCTTTTCTAGCAATTGATGATAAACTCTCTTTTGGTTTTACATCAACTTTACCTATATTAAGTGCCATAACTTGATTTAACAAATAAATATCACCATACTTAGCAATATCATTTTCTGCTATTAAACTAGTACTTAAAATCTTTTTGAAAAATCTTCTTGTTTCTTTAGGTAAATATTTTTGGTCTTCATCTAATAATACACTTAATTCATCACTACCTGCATTTTTAATAGCTTTTCTAACACAGCCATTTCCACAATTGTAAGCAAAAATAGCTAAATACCATTTACCAAATTCATCTTTTAGCCTATGCAAATATTTTGCAGCAGCAACGCTAGCAGCTACAACATCTTTTCTTTCATCAATAAATTTGTCAATTTTTAGACCAAAATTCTTAGCAGTAGGTTCCATAAATTGCCAAACACCTGTAGCTTTTACTCCAGATTTAGCATCTGTTTTAAAATTACTCTCAACCATAGCAAGATATAAAAAAACATCAGGAACACCTTCTTTTTTTAAAATTGCTTTAATAATTGGAATATTCATATTAGCTTCATTCAATACTTTTGTAAAATAAAGCACTTCTCTTTCACTCATATCGTAAAAAATTTCCATAAAAGATTGGTCTTGTAAATATCTTAAATCTACATCAATACTTTTTAAGATTTTTTCTTGTTTATCGTATTTATCTACTGAAAAATTCGCATATAAACAAATACTTGTAACTATTAATAATATAAATTTTTTCAAATTAATCCTTTAAATAATTTTTTTGCGTTATTTGTTGTAAGTTCTTCTATCTCCTCAATTGATTTATTTAGTATTTCTGCCATTTTTTGTGCAACTAATTTGCAATATTTTGGCTCATTTAAAGTCCCCCTGTGTGGATGCGGGGTAAGATAAGGTGAATCAGTTTCTATAAGTAATCTATCTGTTTTGATTTTAGGTAAGATTTCAACTAAGTTTTTTGCATTTTTAAATGTAAGTACTCCTCCAATTCCATAATAAAATCTATCGCTTAATTCCAATAGAATTGGACTTGCATTAAAACAATGCAGTACTCCAAAAGCTTCTTTATAAGCCTTTAATATTTCTAAAGAATCAGCATTTGCGTCTCTTATATGTATTATTAATGGTAGTTTTCTTTCAATTGATAGTTCAATCTGTTTTTTGAATACTTCTTTTTGTAGCTTTTTTTCTTCTTCGCTAGGATTTTTATAATAATCTAAACCACATTCTCCTATTGCAACACATTTACTATCTTCTAAAAAACTCTTTAAGTAGTCTAAATCAAAATCTTGTATATCATAAGGATGAACTCCAGCAGCAAAATATACATTATCATATTTATGTGAAATATCACGAGCTTTTTGTAATGTTTTTATATCAGCACCTGGAATAATATGAAGTTTTACTTCTTCATTGCTAGCATTAAGCAAAACTTCATCTAAGATATCATCATATCTTTCATCATCTAAATGCGTATGAGTATCAATTATCACTATTATTCGCCTTCATAAACTTCAACTCTATCACGACCATTTCTTTTAGCGTCGTATAAAGCTTCATCAGCTTTTTTAATCATTTCTTCTATTTCTGATTTTTTAGAGCCTACTGCAACTCCTATTGAAGCTGTGAAATTAATTGGTTTATCAAGATACATAGCAGGAGTTGATTTAATTGCACTTCTAATTTTCACTGCCATTTTAATAGCGTCTTCTTTCTTAATATTTTTAATTAATAAACAAAATTCTTCGCCACCAAATCTAGCAACCATATCCCCACCCTTAACTTGTTCAAGTAGAGTTTGACCACATTGAACAATAACGCTATCTCCTGCAGCATGACCTAGTGTATCGTTAATGTTTTTAAATTTATCTATATCTATCATTAATACAGCAAAATCAACATCATCATTGATTTTTGAATAATATTCTTTGCTAGCCTCAAAAAAGCTTTTTCTATTATTTAATTTTGTTAAAAAGTCCTTTTCAGCACTTTCTTTTAGTTGTTCTGAATAATAAATTAAATCTATACTATTATTAATCCTACAAATAATATTTTCTCTTGAAAATGGCTTTTGAATAAAATCATTTGCTCCGGTTTTTAGCATTCTAGCACCAACATCATCACTTCCGTGAGCTGTTAAAACTATTATTCCTAATTGATTTTTATTATAAGATTTTCTAACTTCTTTTATAAGTTCTTCACCAGAAACTGCTGGCATTTCTTTGTCTGTTAAAATAAGTTTTACATCAGGGTGTTGTTCTAAATATCCTAATGCTTCAGCTCCATGAGCTGCTGGGAAAACTTGGAATTTGTAAGCTTGCAAAATATTTTTAATAATATTTCTCATAGCCATTGAATCTTCAGCCACTATAATTTTCGTATTTTCGTTTCTTTGTAAGCGTTCAATAATATCTATTATATAATCAACACATTCGCTACCTTCTTTTAATACATAATCAACAATGTCTTTATCCATAAAACTTTTTCTTGTAGCGTCATCATCAAGTCCAGTTAGAATAATACTTGGAATTTTCTTAGATAGAGCATAATCAACAACTTGACCATGCATAGCATCAGGCAAACATAAATCAAGTAATGCAGCAAAATACTGATTATTATCTAGCAACTCTTTAGCCTCTGCAAAATCATAAGCTACATCAAATTCGCAATTTAATGCGCCACTAACTTTTTTTGCTATTGCTTTAGCTAACATCTTATTGTCATCTACTAATAGTAATTTCATTCTTTTCCTTCTAATATGGTTTTTGCAAAATCTAAGGCTGATTGGCTGATATTCTCATCACTAATCATTCTTGCAAGTTCATTTGCTACTTCATCTTTTCTAAGCTCTCTTGCAAAGCTTTTATTGTTTTCTTTACTTACTAAAAAATGCTGATTTGCTTTTGCACAAATCCAAGGCATATGAGTTATTACAAATATTTGATAATGCTTACTTAATTTACTAATTACATTTGCAATACTAATAGCCTCTTTTCCGCTTAAATTAGCATCTATCTCATCTAAAAATATATAACCATTCGCATAATCAATAAAATCAGCAAAACTAGCCAAAAATGCAAGTCTTAATCTATTTAACTCGCCCGAGCTAATCTCTTTAAAACCTGCTTTATTTAGACTGATTTCAAATCTATCTATGCCGTTAATTCCTAGTTCAAATTCCACTAACCTAAGAGCAATTTTGTCTAAGTATAACAAATTTAGATAATCATTAATTTTACACTCAAGTTCATTAAGGTAAATTAATCTTATTTTTGATATAGCTTTCGCATCACTTAAAAGCTTATTTTTTAGAGTTTTAAGCTCTTTTTCAATATTGTCTTTTTCGTAATCAATATTTTCATAAATATTTAATTCTTTTTCTTTATCTTTGAGTATATTTAACGCATCTTCAACGCTTCCATAACGCTTTACTAGATAATGCAGCTTTTCTAGTCTATTTAAAATCTCTTCAATATCTAACTCACTACTATCATTATTTAAATCATTATAAATATCATTTAATTCATTCATAGCACTTACAAAAAATTCACTATCAATATTAGCTAACCTTAAAAGCTCTAAAACACTGCTCTCATAGGCAAAAATGCCTTCTGATTTTCTTAAAGCTTGTTCTATTTTATCTCTTTTTGAAAGCTTGGTTTTAATATCTAATAATTTTTCATATTCGCCTATTTTTGGATTTATATCTTTAATTTTTTTAATTTCTAAGCTTAATAATTCTTTTAAATCATTGATTTTATTTTCATCTTCACATAATTTTTTGTATTCTTTTTCTAATTCATCTAATTTTTTAAAATTATTTTTATATTCATTTAAAGTATTTTCATAATTTTGTTCTTTTTTAACTATGATTAAATCTAACATTTTTAATAAATAATTTGGCTCAAAATCATCATAATTTTTAGCCGATAAATAGCGAATATTACTAGCATTTAGCTCACTCATAATCTTTTTTGAAACTGCTTGATTGTTTATAAAATATCTAGTAACTTTATCCTTTTTAACCCTAAAAACATTTGGATTAGAATTTTCTATACTTTCATCATTTATCTTATCATCTATGCTAATTTCTAAAAGACTTGCACTGCTTTCAAAAATTCCAAAAGCTGCTAATATGCTTTTAAAAATCACTGATTTTCCAGCTCCACTAGAACCTGTAAAAACTATAAGACCATTTTTAAATTCTAAGTTAAGTTCATCAAAAGTTATATTATTTGTAAAATATAATCTTTCTATCATCTTACTTCTCCCCAATTAAGCTTTTCATTTAAAACCCTAAAATAAGAGCTATTTTTACGCCTAATGATATTTGCTCTTACATTACTAAGCCCTATTCTAACGCTTTTAAATTCATCTTTATTAAATACTTCTTGCCCATCTATACTTAAAGTGCAATTTGCACTCATAACATCAATAAAAAAACTTTTAGGTAATACTATTGGTCTTTGAGTAAGCGAATGAGAACAAATTGGAGTTAGCATAAAAACACGGCTTAATGGATAAATAATTGAGCCGCCTGCACTAAGATTATAAGCAGTTGAGCCTGAAGGAGTGGAGATTATAAGTCCATCGGCATTATAGTTATTAAAAATATCTCCTTTAAAACTCGTTTTTATATCCGCTAATAATAAATGATTTGCTCTATTAAATACTGCGTCATTAAAAGCATATTTTTGTAAGATTTTGCCATTATTTAGCTTTATTTGAACACTTAGTAAAAATGGTCGCTCAAGTTTATATGAACCACTTAAAAACTCATTCATACCGGTTTCAAATTCTGTAATTTTAAACTCCGTTAAAAAGCCTAAATTACCGGCATTTACTCCAAACACAGGAATATTAGAATTTGCTAAATATCTACAAGCTGAAATTATATTTCCATCTCCACCTAAGGATATTAATAATCCCACATTTTCTAAATCAAATTCTATTTCATTTTTTCTATCATTTATATATATTAAATATTCAATATTTTTACTATTAAGATAATTTTTTATATTATTTAATTCCAAACTATCTTCTAAACCTAATTTGCAAAATATAATTATTTTTTTAATTTCTTTATTTTTCATAATCTTTTCTTATTCTTTTTATTATAAATTTACAATTTTTGAGTAAAAATCAATTAATTTAATAAAAATTCATGTTAAGGAAAGAAATTGAGAACACATTATAGCACTGAGCTTAGCATTAAAAACATTGATGAAGAAGTAGTTGTAGCTGGATTTGTAAATAGCTACCGCGACCATGGTGGAGTTGTATTTTTAGATTTAAGAGATAAAGAAGGTATTATTCAATTAGTATGTGACCCTGAAATAAACAAAAATGCTCACGAAATAGCAAGCAGCTTAAGAGATGAGTATGTAATAAGTGCTAAAGGTAAGATTAGAGCTAGAGGCGAAGGTTTAGTAAATCCAAGACTAAAAACCGGAGAAATTGAAATAGTATGTAGCGAAATTGAACTAATTAATAGTGCAAAAGCGCTACCTTTTGATATAAATGATTTAAATGTTAATGAAGAATTAAGACTAAAATATAGATTTTTAAGTCTTAGAAATCCTAAATTATTAGATAATTTTAAAAAGCGTTCAATCATTACAACAGCAGCTAGAAATGCTTTAACAAAATTAGGCTTTATGGAAGTAGAAACTCCGATTTTAACAAAAGCTACACCTGAAGGTGCAAGAGATTATTTAGTTCCATCTCGTGTGCATGAAGGCGAATTTTATGCGTTACCACAAAGTCCACAATTATTCAAACAACTTTTAATGGTTGCTGGGTTTGACAAATACTTTCAAATTGCAAAATGCTTTAGAGATGAAGATTTAAGAGCTGATAGACAACCTGAATTTACTCAAATAGATGTTGAGATGAGTTTTTGTGACCAAGAAATGGTTATGCAAAATGCTGAAACTTTCTTAAGAGAAACATTTGCAAGTGTTGGCATTACAATGCCTCTTAAAGTAAAAAGAATGACCTATAATGAAGCAATGGAAAACTATGGAAGTGATAAGCCTGATTTAAGATTTGATATGCCGATGATTGATGTTGCGCACATTTTTGCAAAGTCAAATAACGCTATTTTTAGCGAACCTGCAAAAGATACTAAGAAAAATCGTGTAAAAGCAATTGTTGTTAAAAATGGAGATAATATTTTTTCAAAACGCCAAATGCAAGGATTTGAAGAATATGTTAGAAAATTTGGTGCTAAAGGTCTAGCGTTTATTCAAATGAAAGAAGATGGACCAAAAGGACCATTAACTAAATTTTTTGATGATGAAGGTGCTGAACTTATAAATTTCTTAAAAGAAAAAGCAGATTTTAGTGTAGGAGATGTAGTATTCTTCGGCGTTGGTGCTAAAAAAACCGTTTTAGATTATATGGGAAGATTTAGATTATTCTTAGCGAATGAATTAAAGATTATTGATGAAAATAAATTTGAGTTTTTATGGGTTGTTGATTTTCCTATGTTTGAGCAAAATGACGATGGAAGCTATTCGGCAATGCACCATCCATTCACAATGCCAAAAAATATTGATGCACCAATTGATGAAATAAGTTCTGTTGCTTATGATATAGTATTAAACGGAGTTGAGCTTGGTGGTGGAAGTATAAGAATTCATAGAAGTGATATTCAACAAAAAGTATTTAAATTACTTGGAATTAGCGAAGATGAACAAAAAGAAAAATTTGGCTTTTTACTAGACGCATTAAGCTACGGAGCACCTAGTCATGGTGGATTTGCAATAGGGCTTGATAGATTATTAATGTTAGTTACAAAATCTAGCTCAATTAGAGATGTAATAGCATTCCCTAAAACTCAAAGAGCGCAATGCCTAATGACTGACGCACCAAGCAAAGTTGCTTATGCTCAGCTAAATGAATTACACATTGCACTAAAAGAAAGTAAAAAATAATTTTTACCCCTTTTTAAGGGGTATATTTATATTGCAAACTAATGCCATCTGCTATATTGCCAATGTTTATAGCATCTTTTAAATTAAAATCCATTCTAAGCATTAATATTTCTAAATCTTTTTGAAATTTAATCTTTGTGGGTTTATTATGAAATATTTCATTTCTCACTTTTCTAATCTGCCCTATTTTTGTATATAAGTGATTTTTATCGTATGGTGGCAATTCTTGATTTTTATATTCTTTATATTCTGCAAAAATTTGCGAGTAAAAGTCCCAATTCTCATCAATTATCTCTTGTAAATCCATCATCCTAAAGCAATCAAAAATCTCAAATGTATTAGTATTGTTTAAATCTAATTCTTTACATTGCCTATTTATTCTCTTTGCCATATTAACATCAGCTATATTACAAAACCAATTATCTTCGTTTTTATTATAATGGTTTGCATAATTTATTGCTACAGTGCTTCTTAGAGTATTTTCAAAGCAATGCAATAATAGTGATTTGGTCTGATGATTTCTCCTGCGTTTATTATAAATTACCATAATGAGGTCAAATAAATTATAGCTTTTATTATATTTATCTAGTAGATTTTTAGCTTCTTTGCATGAGCCTAATAGATATTCAAAATGCAAAGTTTTTATGGCTTTTATCATTCTATCTTTAAAATCATCTACTAAAAGGAATTGATAATTTACAAATAAATCTTCAATTTTTTTATAAAATTCTTCTTCTATCTTATACATTTAACCGCCTTTTATGTTTACATAATTATATTAGAATAATTTTAACTTAGAGATGTTCCAACGAGAGATTGGGTCTTAACTACTCTAAGTTCTTTTTATTTTAGGTAAAGAATGCTGATTAGATATTTTAGACAATATAAACTTCGTAAAAATGTTAAAAACTTTTTAAATCTTTCTTGGCGTGATGCAAGTTGCAATGGTGTTTATTATGGCTGGGGAAGAAAGGAAAGTGGCAAAATAGCCAAGGATTTAGCTAAAAAAAATAATGCTAAATTTTGCTTACTTGAAGATGGGCTTATTCGCTCTTTAGGGCTTGGCATTAATGATAAAAATAGCTTTTCACTAGTATTTGATGATATTGGGATTTATTATGATGCAACCACTCCAAGTAGATTAGAAAATATTTTGAATACTTACGAGTTTAGCGAAGATGAATTACAAAAAGCAAGAAAAGCTATCAAATATCTAGTAGATAATAATATAAGCAAATATAACAATGCTTACAAAGAATTTAAATTAGGGAATAAAGATAATGTTTTAGTGATTTTACAGAGTGCAAATGATCTATCACTTAAATATGGTTTAGCTAATAATATTAATTCACTTGATATGATTAAAGACGCAATTAAGGAAAACCCTAGTTCTAAAATTTATGTAAAAATTCATCCAGATACACTAAATAGCAAAAAACAAAGTGATATAAACATAAATGAAATTCCACAAGAATGTGAGATTATAAGCGATAGTTATAATCCAATAACTTTACTTAAAAACTTTAAAAAGGTTTATACAAAAACTTCAACAATGGGGTTTGAAGCTTTGCTTTGTGGGTGTGAATGCGTGTGCTATGGAATGCCTTTTTATGCAGGATGGGGAATTACAAAAGATAAACAAAAATGTGAGCGTAGAATAAAAATAAGAAATATTGAAGAAATATTTTATGCTATGTATTTTTTATATACGAAATATTATAATCCTTACTCTGAAAATATTTCAGATATTTTTGATACTATGAAAACCATAGTGCAATTTAGAGAAATTTATAAGGCTAATTCAGGGAGATTATTTTTCTTTGGGTTTTCCTTATGGAAAAGAGCTCATACAAAGCATTTTTTTAAATCATTTGATAATAAAATAATTTTCATGAACTCTTTAAGTACTTTAAAGCGGTATAAGGTTACAGAAAACGATAAAGCATTTATATGGGGTAAAAAATATAATAAAGATGAACTCGAAAAGTATTTTAAGAATGTTAGCACAGTAGAAGATGGTTTTATACGCTCAATTGGACTTGGTTCAAACCTTACTAAAGCATACTCATTAGTAGTTGATGATATGGGAATTTATTTTGACCCTCAACTTCCAAGTAGATTAGAATATATCCTAAAAAATACTGATTTTAATGATGAATTAATACAAGAAGCAAAAGAGATTAGAAAACTAATTTTAGATAATTCATTTTCTAAATATAATTGTTTAAAACATAAAGAACTACCAAAAAGAAAACAAAAAACAATACTAATTCCAGCACAAGTTGAAGATGATGCGTCTATCAAATGTGGTGGTTTAGGATATGACACTTTAAAACTTATAAAGCAAGTTAGAGCTGAAAATCCAGAGGCTTATATAATATATAAAGTTCATCCTGATGTAGTAGCTGGTAATCGTAAAGGACTTAAGGATGAGAAAATTATCTTAAAATATTGCGATGAAATTATAACTGATATTAGTATAGATAGCTGTATAAAAGCTTGTGATGAGGTTCATACTATCACATCAACAGCAGGATATGATGCACTTATCCGAGATAAAGTAGTAGTAACTTACGGGGCTCCATTTTATGCCGGCTGGGGTCTAACCATAGATAAAAACATAACTCCAGAAATTCTATCTCGCCGTGGAAAAAAACTAAGCATAAACGAACTAATATTAGGAGCTGTTGTTATATATCCTAGATACTTAAACCCTTTCTATAAAAATTTAGCAAATTGTAAAAACATAATAAAAGCTTTAATCAACAAAAAACTCAAATAGCTAAAAAAATATACACAATCCCAATTACTTATTCTGTATATTTATTTAAAATAACTTTTATATATTATATATACAATAAAATAATTATTATTTTTATATTTTAATACAATATAAGTATTAAATTATATTACTTAAAAAAATAAGTAAAATATTTTCTTTTTTATATTTCTTATTTAAATATCACATTTTTGTTCATTAAAATAAATACTTAAAAGTATTTATTTTAATAAGCTTTGTATCATAAATAATAATTATTTAATAAATATGCATTAATATGTATATATTATCAATAAAAATGAAACTAATAGCAACAAATCAAATATTAGAAATCTGTATTTAAAAAATTCCTGTTTTTTATATATAACATATAATGGCAAAATTATGGATACAAAAGCAATTAAAGGACCGCTAATCTTTCCTATAAAAGCCAAAATACTAGGGTTATATATAGCAAAACAAATTAATGAAATTATGAAAATTACATTTACTATAATTTTAGCATTTTTACTTTCTTCATTCAATTTTAACAGCTCAAAAACACCAAGTACGCTACCTATATAATAACTAAAAAACGATGTAACAATAGCGATTGATGTTACAATAGGTACAATCCAAGAAATTAAAAAATTATTATGTTTTTCAGCCAAATAACTAACTATAGATATATTAGCCTTTTTAATCTCATTCAAATCATTATAATCAACAGCTAAAATGCAAACCAATGCAAAAAACATAATAATACTTATTAAAATCAAATTTGAAATTAATGTAATTTTTTTTATTTTTATCTTAATGATTTCATAATCCATATATCTATTTTTAAGATCTTTAACAAAAATAAAAACTAAAGGTAAATAACTAAAACTATGAATAGCAATAGGTAAACTTTCTAGTATTGTCTTTGAAGTATCATTGATATTAGTAGTGGCCAACATTTCATTTGTATTCCAATCATATAAAACATATACAAATAAATATAAAGAAAATAATACTAAGCTAGAGCATAATATAATAACCAAGATATTATTAATAGATTTAATAAATGATAATTTTAAAATAGATAAAAAAACCAATATTAGAACTGTAAAAACAACTATAATATTTCTATCTAAAAGCATATTAAATCTATTATGTAATAAAAATTCAATAGCATTAATCAAACTTAAAGATAAAAATATCATTGTAAAAAATATTGGTAACACATAAATACACATCAAAACATAAGATATAGGGTTTTTAAATAACCTTAAAAACCAAGATTTATCATTAATTTGAGCTTTTTCATCAATACATAATAAAGAAAGTAAAAAATGTGTTCTTGTATTTACAAAAACCATAATTATCCATACTATAAAAACACTTATTATACCATTTTCACCTAATTTTATAGGCAAAAACAATACTCCTGCACCTATTGCAGATCCTAAAACCATAAATATCCAAGTTAAATCATAGAAATAATCTTTTTGTTGTTTACTCATTACATGCCTTTTTTGTTATTTTAATATTTTTATAAATATTGAATAAAATCATATCTATTAGATACAATAATTGTCTGCTATTTAATTCCACTACGTGTAAATTTTGTATATTTAATATATTTATTGTTTAGTAAATTCTCAACTTTTGATATAGTATTTTTTCTCTCCTTGTCTTGAGCTATCATCTATTATAATAATAAAATCATCATCTAAATTATCATTTTCTATAACATCTAATATATTTATTTTAGGTAAATTTTTACCACCTCCAACTGAACCATCAAAGATTATTAAACTAAACTTTATATTACCTATAAATAGCGATAGATTGGAATACTTATCATTAATACCACCATCATATTAAAATTCTTCCAACCCTAATAAATTAATACTAGAATTTTCACTAAGTTCTAACTCTATTTTATAAATCTCTATCCAAAATATTATTTAAAGATACTTTATCCAAAATCCTAAAAAGTATATAAATAAAACTATAATTAGCCGCCCACCCATATAGAGAAATAGATTTATCTTTAAGCCAAAAACTATTTCTAAAACTATCTGCAAGCAATCTTGCAAAATACATTTCATTCATATAGTTTTGTAAATATTTAATTTTATTAATTTCTTCAGTTCGGTAAGAAATATTTTTTACATTATATTCTTCAAACCTTTTTGATAATACTTCAAGATTACTTTTTAATACTTTTTCTTGACTTTTTATTTCAGCACATATCATTTTAAATAGATCATCTATTTTCTCTAATCGTTTTAACATAACATCAAGCTTATTAATTACATTATTGTTGCTTGATATACAATCCTCAACTTTTTGTTCAAGCTTATAAATTCTTTCAGTCAAATTCATACTACTCTCCAATATCAACCTATTCTATTTTTTAAATGCTCTATCTCTTTTCTTAACTTTGTATTTTCTTCTTTAATAAGGTCTAAAATCTCTCGTCTTGTATTAAACTTTACATATTTTAAACCTAAGAAATAGTATCTTGTTTTATGCTTTTCTCTTGTGATTGAAAAAAGTTTATTTGTTTGTCTTACCCCCATTGATTTTTCATACTCAAGTCTATTTTTAATAATATTTTCAATAATATTATTTATATCATTAGGTTCTACCCCATTTGAAAGTTTGATTATCAAATCTTTTAATTCATTTTTAGTATAAGGATATGGAGATTTAACTACCTCTACATCTATCACCTCGCCATCCTTAACTTTCATTTCATAAGCAAATGCTTTATCATGCCAAGCTATAGTAGGTTCTTTTAAAATTTCTTTTCCGTTTATTTTAATTGACTGATAATTTACATATAAAGGTATTCTTTCGTCATTAAATCTTTTATCAATTCCCATAAATTTAAATAATAGATTACCATTACCAATTGCTTTTGCCTTAAAGCTATCTTTATAGTTTTGGCTAGTTAAGACGCTTCCAATGCCTTTGTCATTGCTAAACCAATCTGGGGTTGATATATTGATTTTCGAACTATTGTTTAATAACTCTATACTATTTTCAGATGTTCTAACATTTCTAATATTTACTTTAAAAGCCTTTTTGTTGCAATCAATTTCTAATTTAAATTTTTGATTATTAAATACATATTTTTTTATCTTATACGAATTATTTTTAGTAATAATTAAAGATTTTTTTAAAAGATTTTTACCATTTAATTTGATTTGATTATAAGTAATATTTCCACTATCGTTAAATAAATCTATCACAAGCTTTCCACTCTTTATAATTTTAAATTCAATAGTATTATCATTTCCAACGAAACCATAACCATTACTTTTTTCTGTTGATATAGCTTTTATTTCATTTTCATTTTGAATAATTTGCACTTTATTATCTTTAAAACCATAATTCTTAACATCAATACGATAAGTACTTAAAACATTATCACAATCTATATATTTTGATTGATTAAAATTTAATAGCTTTAAAACTTTTTTTAAGATATTTGTTTTTTTAGGCTTATAATATTCTCTCGTATAAATATTATATGCTAGTTTTGGAAGCTTTATCATTTTACCTAATTCTAAATCTATATTGCTTTTATTCCACTTAGCAAACCCTGACATTGGTGTAAAAGTCATTTCCCCAAAATAAATTTGCCCATTATCCATTAAATACAAATCCACTCTTACAAAATTAAAGTCTTTAGAGAGTTTCTCTGCAATTTCTTTCATCAAATCAAAATTATTTGGTTTTTGTATTTTTGTTTTTTCTAACTGATGTATGCTTAAACACCAATCTAGTTGTTTCCATTCCATATCATATGTAGCCATTACTGATTTTTCTGATTCTCTTCCATATACGGTATATACATATTTTAGCTTTCCATTAAAGCAGAAAAATTTATAATCAACTAAATCATTTTTAGAAACATTTTCAATATATTCTTCTATAATTATTTTTGGTTCTATATTTAAATAATGTAATTCGTATCCAGCCCTGAATGCATAATTTTCATTCATCCATTTATCTAGCTTATTTTTTATATCTTTTAAGTCTAATTCTGCTTTATTTTTTACTATTATATTGTAGCTACAACCATGATTGCATTTGATAACAAATTTGTTTGGTAATTTATCAAAATCTATCTCTTCAAATTTGTCATATACACCTAAAAGTGGTATCAGGTACTCTTCACCAATTTGCTCTTTTATCCATTCTCTTACAAGATACTTGTCAGCTAACCTTGTCTTAACAGGAGTTGAATCATATAATTTCATCCACTGAATCTTTTCATTTAAAGTTTTTGGATTTTCTAAATTTAAAGTTTTACCAGTTACTTTTCTATACCAACTATTTAAATCGTTTTTGTCTTTTTCAAATCTTTTTATGTGATAAATCTCATAATACTCTTTTGGATTTTTTACAATTTGCTTTACTGTATTGATTTCATTTTTACTAAAAAACTTATCGTTTACAAGATTTTGACTTAAATAGTATTTAAAATCTTTTGCAAAACGTTCTAAAAATATTAGTCTGAAACTATCATCTATCCTATCCAAGGTAAAAATATAGTTATGGAATCTAATTAACACCGATTGGTATACCAAGTAGTTATTATTAGAAAATTTCTCTTGTAAAATTCTATCTATAAAATCCATCTCTTCACACATGCAAAAAACTTTTTCTTTGTTTTTAACAGAAGAATTTGGATTATCTCTTCTTATCCTATAATATGAGTCTTCTACAAACATTATTCTTTTCGCATAACAAAAAGTCTGCACCCAAAATCCATTATCTTGAAATGACGCACCAGGAGTTTCATTTAATTTAATACTATTGTTAATTATCATAGTTCTTTTAAAAATACCGTTACAGTTAATATTATTTACTCTAAAAATATTTATATTACTATGAATGTTGTATATTTGGCTATAAGAGCATATGCTATTGTTACATAGTTTTCTATCAATGAATTGCCTATATTTACCACTTCCATAAAAAATTTTAAAATCTGATTTAATAATATCTAAGCAATTATTTTTAGCTATTTCATATAAGTTTAAATACATATCTTTTTCTATATAATCATCAGACTCTACAATACCAATATATTCACCCTTTGCATACTTTAATCCTAAATTAATTGTTGCCCCATAACCCGAATTTGGTTTGTGTATAACTTTTACTCTTTTATCTTGCATTGCATATTCGTCACACATTTTTGCAGAATTATCAGTCGAACCATCATCTAAAAGTATAATTTCAATGTCTCGTAAGGTTTGATTTATTACACTATCTATACATTCTTTTAAATATTTTTCATTGTTATATATAGGAATTAAAACAGATACTTTTGGTTGATTTTGTAATTCATAAAATTCTTCTAAATTACTAGAATTAATCAGTATACAATTCAATTGTTCTAAGCAATACTCGTTATATAAAAAATCTTTATTTAAATTTGTAAAAAATATCTTAGATTCATTATAAATTTTATTCCTTATATCTATATCTAACAAATAATCATTTAAATATAAATTAATTCTATATCTTATTGTCCATATTAAATGTAGTCTAATTTGTTTTTTAATATTTTCTTGTTGATCTTTAATAATATCTTCTATAATATAAAACTGCTCTAATTGATTATTAAAATTCTTACTTCTAATACCTATTAAAGACTTTGGATTATTTACTCTATAATATACAAGATATATAGGTAATACGAATACTTTATTAGCCTTTATTAAACAATTGATAAAAAAAGAAACATCGTTTCCACACTTTAAATTATCAAAATATATATGATTTTGTAACAAAAATTCACGCTTATAGATACCACTCCAAGGACTATCTGGAAGTTTTATTAATTCTTTATTATTAACAAAACTTAGCTGCTTATAAAAATACAAATAAAATTCGCTTAGATTGCCATATTTAGATTCTATAATTTCATCTTTTTGTTCATCATACTCATAATTTTTAAATTTGCAAAAATCCAAATCTTTATCTTTTATATAATCTAAAATATTTTCTAAATTCCTACTCTCAATCCAATCATCCGAATCCATAAAAAAAATAAATTTACCAGAAGCCACTGATAACCCATAATTCCTTGCTGTACCAGCACCTTTATTTTCTTGTTTTAATACAATTATATTTTGATATCTTTTTTTATATTCTTTTAAAATTTGTAACGAATCATCGGTTGAACCATCATCTACACAAACAAGCTCTAAATCATCTTTCTTGTATGCCAAAATAGAATCCAAACACTTGGCTAGATATGTCTCGGAATTATATATAGGGATAATCACAGAAATTAATTTTAATTCTTTATAAGAAAGATTTATATTATATATTTTATTTTTTAATTTTACATATTTTTTTAAAGAAATTAATTCACTAATAGTAAAGTTACTCTCAATATATAATATAAACTCATTGATTAAACCAATATATTCTCCTCTTAGATTTGCATTATTATTCCAATGATACAAGATCCCGCCACAATATTTATCAATGATAAATAATTTGTGTGAAGTTAACATATTTTTAAATTTATAAGTTTTAACATATTTATAAAAACCATCTAGGTCGTTTTGTATATGATGTGTATTTTTATTGGTTACAGAATTATTGTGAATTCTATAATTGTAAAAATATTCTTTCAAATAGTTACAACTTGGTTTGTTTATGTAACACTCTATCATAAATAATCCATCTTCTGCAGTTTTTATATCTTTTGTAAACTTTATATTATTTGCTTTAAGAAATTCACTTTTATATAATTTATCAGTTGAGTATATTAAAAAATTTCTAGCTTCAAAGAGCGATAATTTCTCGATATTGTTGTGAAATTTATTTACTATCCAATTATACTCTATAATGCTATCACGGTTATATTCTTTTCTACCATAAAATAACATATCTATATTTTGATTATAAGCTACATTATAAGACGTAATTAAAGTATTTAAATCTAGCCAATCATCAGAATCTAAAAATTGAATATATTTACCAGTAGCAATCTCTAATCCGCAGTTTCTAGCAACAGATACACCCATATTTTCTTGAGTAAGTACTGTAATACGATTATCTTTAGCTGCATATTCTTTTAAAATTTCTAGCGAATTATCAGTTGAGCCATCATCTATACATATTATTTCTATTTCTTTTAAGCTTTGGTTTATTACACTATCTAAACACTCTCTTAAATATTTTTCAGTGTTATATACTGGAATTATTACTGATACTTTTGGGATATAATCAATCTTATTTTTAATTAAAATAGTAGCTTTTGTATCAAGGTCACCTTCTGCGTTTTTAACTATAATTTGATTTTCTGACAAAGTCATTGATAAAAAATCACTCATTTATTACTTCCTTTTACATTAAAGATATTCTCAAATACTTCAAAAGCACCAAGGATAGTTCTATTCATATCATAATATTTATAAGCTCCTAGTCTTCCTAAAAAATAAATATTTTCTAATAATATAGCTTCTTGTAAGTATTTGTTATATAAAGCAGTATTTAAATTATTTAAAATTGGATAAATTCTTTCATTCTTTCCTATTTCAAATTCTTTAGGATATTCAAACGATAAAACTGTTTTATTAGATTGTTCTTTTAAAAAATATTTATACTCAGCTATTCTAGTAAAATCATAATTGTTAGGATAATTAACCACCGGAGCATTTTGAAATTTATCAATATCATAAGTTGTAATTTTAATATCTAGACTTCTATAAGGTAGTTTTCCAAATTTATATTCAAAAAATTCTTCAATAGCTCCAGTATAAAATATTCTATCAAAATGTTTTTCATTTATATCTTTATAGTCAGTGTTTAGTCTTATCTCTATATTTTTATGAGATAACATATTTTCAAACATCTTAGTATAACCATTAAGAGGTATACCTTGATATTTTTCTTGAAAATACCTATTATCTCTACCTATAAAAACCGGAACCGATCCAGTAACAGATGGGTCTAAATCTTCAGGCTTAAAGCCCCATTGTTTAATGGTATATTCCTTAAAAATTTTTTCATATATAAAATCTGCTAATAATTTTAAATCTTTATCATCTGTTTGTAGTAGCTCAAGTATCTTTATCTTTACGTTATATCCAAATTTTTCTATAAGTTTATTTTCTAATTTTTTTGCCAACTGCTCAGGAAATACAATATGCAACGAATTTAAGTTAAATGGAACTGGTACTTCATTGCCGTCTACTATGCCTAAAACATTATGCATAAAAGGCATCCATTCGGTATATTTTGATAAAAAATCCCAAACTTCTTTATTATTAGTTCTAAAAATATGAGGGCCGTACTTATGAACTGTAATGCCTGTATCTATATCTTTATAATCATAACAAGTACCTGCTATATGGTCTTTCCTATCTATAATAACAACATTTTCACCCAATTCGTTGGCTATTTTATTTGCCATTACAGCACCACTTAAACCACATCCTACTATTAAATTTAGTTTTTCTTTACTCATTTATATTCCTTTTATTTTTACCAATTCAACACTATTTTTTTTATTTTTTACATTTCTTATATTTACTTTAAAATCTTGTTTAACGTTTGTAATTCCTAATCTAAATTCCAATTTCAAAATATCACCATTTTTAACCTTTAATTTATATCTATAAGGAGAATTATCGGTTGTAATAACTGGAAGTATATTTATTATCTCATCGTTGATTTTTATTAAGTTATATCTTGTAGCTTTATAAAAGCCATTGTTCAAAATAGACCTAAAAGTTATATTAAATAACCCACTTTCTATAGCTTTTAGATATATCACACAATCACCACTACCTTCAATGCTTATGCCATTGCCTTTGTCATTAGAAAGTATCTTTGGATATGAATAATAAAAGTTATTAAATTTCGTTTGTTGTGGCTTGTAAGCTATTACAAAATCATTAAAATTTATCAAATCTCTATCATTAAAGCATCTATAAGATATAGTTTTTAGCTCATCAAAAACATCTTCACTTAGCTTATCTAAATTATTTATAAATTGTGATTTAATTTTCATAAAAATATATTTCAATATAATTTGTTTATGTTTTAAATCCACTTTTTCTATATTCTTAAACTGCCTTATTAAATCAACTAAATTATCAGCTCTAAGCTGCATTAAAGAATTAACATGATTTCTTCTATATACAATCAATTCTTTATTTGATATATAAAGACTATTGAGATTATTTATGCACTTTATGAAAAAACTAACATCATTAACACATTTAAGATTATCAAATTTTATATCAAATTTTTCTATAAAACTAGCTTTATATATACCACTCCAAGCACTATCAGGAAGATTTAAAAGTAAATCTATCTTAGGATTTTTTATGAGTTTATTAAAGTACTTTTTATCAAGTTTTGATATCAAAATATAATCATTTTGATAATATAAGTCATTATAATCATCATAAATTATATTTTTAAATTTAAACAATTCAACTTGATTTTTACAAGCTTCATTATAAAAATAATTAAGCTCACCACTCATACAATCATCACTATCTAAAAAATGATAATACTCTCCACTAGCTACCATCATACCAGCATTTCTTGCAACTCCAGCATATAGATTTTCTTGAGCTAAAACTGTAATACGGTTATCTTTAGCTGCATATTCTTTTAAGATTTCTAGCGAATTATCAGTTGAACCATCATCTACACATATTATTTCTATTTCTTTTAAGCTTTGGTTTATTACACTATCTAAACACTCTCTTAAATATTTTTCAGTGTTATATACTGGGATTATTACTGATACTTTTGGGATATAATCAATCTTATTTTTAATCAAAATAGTAGCTTTTGTATCAGGGTCACCTTCAGCGTTTTTAACTACGATAACTGTTTGGCTCAATTCTTAACCCCAATATTTATCACGTCAAAACCATATTTTTTAGCTTCATTGAAATTTATTATATTTCTAGTATCATAGATTTTTTTAACCTTTATACAATCTTTAAGCTTTAAAAAATCAATATCCTTAAATTCATCCCATTCTGTCAAAATTACCAATAAATCACATTCATTGGCACATTCATAAATTGAATTTGTATAATTAACGTTATCATTTAAAATACCTTTAGCATTATTTATAGCCCTCGGATCATAAACATTTATATTTTGATAATTTTTAATAAATTCTTTTATAATTTCAATCGCTGGACTTTGTCTACAATCATCAGTGCCATTTTTAAAAGCAAGTCCTAAAATACCTATTTTTGGATTATCAATATCTTTTAACATATCCTTAATGTTATTTGCAATTTTTTTAAATCTATCATTATTACCCTTAATGGTAGTTTCTATTAAAGATACTCCTACCCCAAGCTCCTTAGCCATTCCAAGCATTGCTAAAGTATCTTTAGGAAAACAACTCCCACCAAATCCAGGTCCAACGTTTAAAAATTTATTACCAATCCTACTATCAAGTCCAATTCCAAGTGCAACATCACCTATATTTGCCCCGCTTTTTTCACAAAAATCAGCTATTTCATTTATAAAATGTATTTTCATTGCTAAAAAAGAATTAGAAGCATATTTTATAAGTTCAGCCGATTTTCTAGTTGTAATTAAAATTTTATCACTATCAATATGCGAATACAATTCTTTTATTGCTTTACTTGCCTTATCAGAATTACTTCCTATTATAACCCTATCTGGATTATAAAAATCTTCTAAAGCATACCCTTCTCTCAAAAATTCAGGTAAAGATACTACGTCAATATTAGGATTTATTTTGTGCACTATTTTTTCTATTTTATCTCCAGTACCAACCGGAACCGTTGATTTGGTTGCTAAAATAAAATATTTATTTTTATCTCTTAAATTTTTACAAATTTCATTTATCGCTTCAAATATATATTTTAAATCAGCTTTCTCACTATTATTTGATTGTGGAGTTCCAACAGCTAATATAACAATATCAGCTTCATTTATACAAGAATAAGATGTGGTGAAAGTGAGATTTTCATTAACTACTTCTAAAAATAATTGCTCAATATTATTTTCATATATTGGCAAAATACCATTTTGTAAAGAATGAATTTTACTTTTATTAATATCTACACAAGTAACATTGTGGCCTAGTTTAGCAAACCCAATACCGCTAGGTAATCCTACATAACCAGTTCCTATAATAGCTATATTCAACAAACTCTCCAATTT
>NZ_JACGAU010000013.1:0-53853 GCF_020137595.1 Campylobacter sp. RM12640 | reverse complement strand
GAAAGTATAGGGATTTGTTATGATGGTTAATGGAGTAAATAATTTTTCAAATACTTATGTAAATACACTTAATAATAAAAACTCACAAAATAAAGCAAATGATGGGGCTAGTTTAGAATATCTAAAACTAGCTCAGCAAAAGCTAGAAAACGATCCGACTTACAATCCAATAAATGATAAAAATCTAAATCTTGGAGAAAAGGCAGGTTATTGTGTGTTTGGAGCATTAGACCCTGATTTAGTAGAAGAAATAAGCAAAGAATTTATGAAAAATTGGGTAGAAATTGATAAAAAAGAGCTTGATAGAACGCTAAACTCACTAAATATGTCATCTTTAGGTTTGCCTGATGATTTTCCTTTAGGTTATATAGATAGTAAGAAAATGCCAAGCGTTGAAGAATTACAAGCTAGAGTTAAAGAAAAAGAAAATTTAAGAAATAATGCAATAAATACTAAAGAAGAAATTAAACAAGAAGAAAAAGAAGAACAAACTAAAGAAAAACCATTCGAAGCCATAGAAGTAAAAGGCACAAGCACTCGTGAAAGTATGGAAGAAATACTTAGTAAAATGGATATTCAAAATATCAAAGATGAAAGAGATTTGTTGGCTATATTTTTAGCCTATAAAAATGGCGAGAATTTATATGATAAAAGGGTTTAAAATAAAAGAATTTAAAAATCTTAATTTTTATCAAAAGAGTAAAAAATGAAAATTAATTTTAATGATTTAAATCTAAGAAATTGGAATGACGCTTATAAAGATTATCAAAAAGCAAAAACACCAGAAGAAGAGAATAAATACTTAAAAGAATTAAGTAATATCGCTTTGTTTAAAGGTAAAAATGATAGTCAAGAAAACAATAATATAAGTAACAATAATGCATCGACAAATATTAGTGATATTTCTATATTTTATGTTTATATGCGAGATTTTAGCTATGCTAGGCTTCATCCTGAAATGTTTATTTCTAAGCTTTTTCAAAACGATGATGAGGCAAAGGATATTAAGGCATTTTTAAAAGAAAATGCCTTAAATAACGATTACACTGCTAATTATGATTATGAGATTAAAGAACTTTTTGCAAGTGATATTAGCGTGAATGAATTTAAGCAAAAATACTTAAAGCGTATAAACGAGCTTAAGCAAGAAAATCTAAAAGATAATATAGAAGAAACTAGCGAAGAACTTAAAAAAGATGAGTTTAAACCCATAGAAGTGAAAAGTGATAATATTCGTGAAAGTATGGAAGAGATTTTAAGCAAATTAAATAAAACTGAAATCAAAAATGAAAGAGATTTGTTGGCTATATTTTTAGCCTATAAAAATGGCGAGAATTTATACGATAAAAAAGTTTAGATTAAAAGAATTTAAAATCGTAAAAATTAGCATAATTTTAAAACTAATCACAAATTATTATATTTGTTTAATAAGCTAAGGAGTTTAATAAAATTAAGGCTTAAAAACTTAAACCCTAATTGTATTTTCAAAATTTTTTAAAATATAATTGTTTTATTACCTGCAATAAATACTTTATCATCAAACACTTTTTCAAGGGCATTTCTTAGCACTAGAGTTTCTATTTTTTTACCTGCTTTTCTTAAATCTTTTGAATTATAAGTGTGATTTACTCTAACTATGTCTTGAAAAATAATAGGCCCTTCATCTAAATTATCCGTTACAAAATGCGCACTTGCTCCTATGATTTTAACCCCACGCTCATAAGCTTGTAGATATGGATTTGCACCGATAAATGCAGGTAAAAAAGAATGATGAATATTGATGATTTTATCTTTAAAAGTATTTACAAAATTTGGGCTTAAAATCCGCATATATTTTGCTAATACTATATAATCAACATTGTATTTTTTAATCTCTTGAATTATATCTTGCTCGTAAAGTTCTTTATCTTTGCTAGTATCAATTAGGCTAAAATCTATATCAAATCTTTTCACAAAATCGCTTAAATCGTGATTTGCCATAACTTTTAAGATATTTGCATTTAGTTCATCTTCATAGTTTGCAAGTAGCAAATCACCTAAACAATGAAGTTCTTTTGAAGCTAGGATTATTATGTTTTTCTTTCTTTTTGGGCTAAATGTGATTTGTGCGTCTGTTAAAATCTGTTTTAAATTGTTTATAAAATCATCTTTTACACTTTCACTTGAGCTTAAAATCGCTAGAAAATAAAAAGAATTTGTATCGCTATTTACAAATTCATTATTGCTTTCTATATTAAATCCCGCCTTATAAATCTCATTTGAGATAATAGCCACAAGCCCTTTTTTATCAGGGCAAGTGATTTTTAAGATATATTCATTCATAATTTATCCTATGTTATTTAATTCAGCTTTTATTTCATTTAATTCGTTTTCAGCTTTTTGCATAGCAATTTTGTTTTGTTCTACAACTTGTGCTGGTGCGTTAGCTACGAATTTTTCATTACTTAGCATTTTGTTTAGCTTTTCGTATTCTGCTAGAACTTTTTTATATCTATTTTCTAACTTAGCTTTCATTTCATCAAGTGCTTTGCTATCTATAAAAATAGCGGTTTTTAGGTTCGTGCTAACATTTACGCTAAAGCTTTCTTTAGGATTTTCATCTTGGCTTAATTCTCCTACTTTAGCTAATTTTGCTATTAGTTTTAGATAATATTCATCAAATTTATGTTCGCTTATAATTTGTGCCGGAGCGTTTTTATCAGTAATATTTGCTGTTTTTTTGATACTTCTTAGGCTATTAATCGCTTCTTTACAAAGCTCGTAGTTTTTGATAATTTGCTCTTCAGTGGTTGAAATTTCATTTATTTTAGGATATTTTTCTACCATAATTGAGCCATTTTCAAAAATACTTGTCCCGCTTAATTTATGATATAAATAATCACTAATAAATGGCATAAATGGACTAAGTAATTTCATAGCGTTTAAAAATACGCTCGCAAGCTCATCTATACTACTCTCATCAGCCTTGCTAAACTCAATTCCATAATCACAAAACTCATCCCATAAAAACTTATAAATATTCATAGCAGCATCATTAAATCTATATTCATCTAAGTTTTTGCGAGTTTCATTTACGCATTTTTGAAATTCTGCGTTTATATAAATACCTAGTGTTGTTTTATAGCTACCTAGTATCTTATAATCCTTACCTTTAAGTAGTAAGAAATTTACCGCATTATAAAGCTTATTTGTGAAGTTACGAACTAAAATCATTCTATCTTCACTCATTCTTATATCTCTTCCTTGAACGGCTAAAAGTGCTAAAGTAAAGCGTAAAATGTCAGCACTATATTTATCAATGCTATCAAGTGGGTCAATTACATTGCCTTTGCTCTTACTCATTTTTTGTCCGTTTTCATCTTTTACAAGTGCGTGAAGATAAATGTCTTTAAATGGGATTTCGCCTAGCTCATTTTCACTTTGAAATAGCATTCTACATACCCAGAAAAATAATATATCAAAGCCTGTAATCAAAAGCGAATTTGGATAAAAGTCTTTTATATCACTTTCATTCCATAAAGTGCCTTTACCAAAATCGCCATTGTTATAACCTAGAGTTGAAAATGCCCAAAGTCCCGAGCTAAACCAAGTATCAAGTACATCTTTATCTTGAGTGATACTATCACAGCCACATTTTTCGCATTTTTCTACCTTGCTTTCACTTACATGAATATGTTCGCACTCATCACAATAATAAACAGGAATTTGATGTCCCCACCAAAGTTGTCTGCTGATACACCAAGGGCGTAATTCTCTTAGCCAAGCATTAAAGCTATTTATCCAATGAGCTGGATAAAACTTAGCATCACCATTATTTACCTTTTCTATAACTTTTGTTGCGATATCAGTTTTTACAAACCATTGTTTAGAAATATACGGCTCAACGATATTTTTACAACGATAACAATGTCCAACTTGATTTACATAATCTTCAATTTTTTCAATAAAGCCTAATTCGTTTAGTTTATCAACTACTATTTTTCTAGCCTCAAGTCTTTCAAGTCCTTTAAACTCAGCACAATGCTCGTTTAAAATTCCATTTTCATCAAAAATAGTTAAAAACTCTAAATTATGTCTAAGTCCTACTTCATAGTCATTATTATCGTGAGCTGGTGTTACTTTTACAATTCCTGTTCCAAAGCTCATATCAACATGGCTATCAGCTATGATTTTTATTTTACGATTTATAATAGGCAGCGTAACTTCTTTACCAACTAAGTGTTTATATCTTTCATCATTAGGATTTATCATTACGGCAGTATCGCCAAAATAAGTTTCAGGTCTAGTAGTTGCAACTACTAAATAATCCTTATCATTTAAAAAATATCTTATATGATAAAGTTTGCCTTTATTTTCTTCATATTCAACCTCAATATCACTTAATGCTCCATCTTTTGTGCACCAGTTTATCATTCTGTTATTTTGCTCTATTAAGCCTTTATTGTAAAGGTCCACAAAAGCTTTTTTAACGGCGTTTTGAAGCCCTTCATCCATAGTAAAACGAAGTCTTGAGAATGCTGGAGTAATGCCTAGTGCTTGCATTTGCTTAACTATAGCTCCACCGCTTTGCTCTTTCCATTCCCATACTTTTTCTATGAATTTTTCACGGCCTAATTCTTCTTTTTTAATCCCTTTTGCTAAAAGTTGCTTTTCAACTACATTTTGAGTAGCAATGCCTGCGTGATCAAGTCCAGGTTGATAAAGCACCTTAAAGCCATCCATTCTTTTATATCTTGTAATAATGTCTTGAAGTGTAAAAGTAAGTGCGTGTCCTATATGTAAAACACCTGTAACATTTGGCGGTGGCATCATAATTGCAAAGTTTTTGCCATTTTCTTGAATATTTTTATTTCCATCTATTTCAAAATAGCCTTTTTGTTTGCAAAATTCATAATAATCTTTTTCAATTTCTTTTGGATTGTAAAAATCGCTCATAAATAATCCTTAAATTAGTGTTTTTTGCCATTTTATTAATTTTTGCTTATTTTTAGGTTATTTTGCTAGACTTTTTGGCTTTTAATTTAATTTGTGGAGATGTTTTGAATAGATTAAATGATGAACAATTTGCGGCGGTTAATACTAGTTTAGGTAGTAATTTAATAATAGCAAGTGCAGGAACAGGAAAAACAAGCACAATAGTTGCAAGGATAGAAAAATTATTAAATGATGGTGCTAAAGCAAATAGCATTATGCTACTTACATTTACAAACAAAGCCGCTCGTGAAATGATAGCAAGACTTGAAAAAAAACTCGGCTCAAGCAAGATAAAAGGCATTGTAAGTGGGACATTTCACGCAATTAGTCTTGAGTATCTTAAAAAGCATAAAAATATTCAGCTTAAGCGAAATAGTGAATTAAGAGCCTTGTTAAAAAGTATTTACGAAAAATATTCTCCTAATAAAGATGATTTGTTTGATTATTCATATTTAGCCGATATTTATTCAAGGTTTAATAATACTAATTTAGTTGATGATTTTCGTGGATATTTGAAGGCTAATTATGAAGAGCAAGGCGATAATATTAATTTTTATTGCAAAGTTTTAAGTGAATACGAAGAGCAAAAAAAAGCTCATAATTATTATGATTTTGATGATTTATTGCTAAATGCTAAGGATTTTTTCACAAATGATTATAAAAATGAGCCTTTTTATGAAGTTTTAGTAGATGAATATCAAGATACAAATAATCTTCAAAGTGCGATTTTAGACGCAATCCCTAAAAAATCTCTTTTTTGCGTAGGAGATTATGACCAAAGCATTTATGCGTTTAATGGGGCAAATATAGAAATAATTGGAAGTTTTAAAGATAGATATAAAAATGCTAGAATTTATTCACTTAATAAAAACTATAGAAGCGTTAGCAATATTTTAGAATTTGCAAATAGGGTTATTACAAAAAACGAAAGACTATATCCAAAAGAGCTAATCGTAACTAGAAAAGAAGCTACAAAACCTATTAAATTACATAGTTTTAATCTAGCAAACGAACAATATGAATTCATTGCCAATGATATTTTAAGCAAACTTGAAGCAAATAATAGAGCTGATATTGCAGTGATTTATCGCAATAATTCAAGCGGTGATTTAATGGAAAGAAGCCTAAAGCAAAAGGGCATTAAAATAGCTAGAAAAGGTGGCAGTAGTTTTTATGAATTAAAAGAAATAAATACTCTTATAAATCTAGCTAATTTAACTAATAAAAATAGTGATATTTTAAGTTTTTTAGGGATTTTATTAGAGAGTAAAGGTGTTGGAAATGCTAAGGTAAATATTATTTATAAAGCATTTTTAGAATTAGGAAATGGCTCTTTATTAGAAGGTATTTTAAGACCTATTAAAAAAGATAATTACGATTTTTTAGCTAAAAGCGATGAGGCTTTTGGTCTGTTTGCAAGCACTCAAAATCAAGCTAAGCAAAGTGAGTTTAGCTTTTTAGCAACCGAGTTTAAAAATAATCCTGTTTTATTGTTAAAAGAATTAAAATTTGATAATGTAACCTTTCTTGAAGAACTTTATAAATTCTTAAAAGAAAATGAAAATATTGATAATCCTAGCGTTTTATTAAATAATGCTTATTCATCTAAGATTTTTAGCTTGATTATCAATAATCTTGCAGCTAAGCGTTCTTTTAAAGGTGCAAAAATAGTCAATGAGATAAAAGAGCAAAAGCTAGAAAATATTAAAAATAATTGTAAATATATTTTAGACGATGCGAAAAACTACAATACTTTTAAAGAATTTTATGAAAAAACTATTTTAAATATTGATTATGAAAATACTAAAGGAGTTCAGCTTTTAACCGTTCATGCTAGTAAAGGTTTGGAATTTGAAATTGTTTATTTGATTGACTTAGCACAAGGTAGATTTCCAAATCTAAAGCTTAGCAAAAGTGCTGGGGGTATTGATGAAGAGCGAAGATTATTTTATGTAGCACTTACAAGGGCAAAAGATGAACTTATTATGAGCTGGGCTAAAAGGCAAAAAGAAGATGATAAAACAGACGCAATACGCTCAATTTTTATTGATGAAGGTAAGAAAAATTAAAAGAATTTAAATCTTATTTTAAATTCTTTATTTTTTTAGCATAATTTTTAATTCTTATAGAATTAAGTATCACACAAATTGAGCTAAGCGACATAAAAATGCTAGCAATTAATGGATTTATAAGCCCCATAAAAGCTAGTGGAATGCTAATTATATTGTATAAAAAGCTTAATGCTAGGTTTGTTTTTATTAGTCTATAAGTTCTTTTTGCTAATAAATGAGAGTTTTTAATGCCTATTAATTTATTATCAAGCATAATTATATCACTTGAATTAAGGGCTAAATTAGTAGCGTTTTTAAAGCTAATTGATACTAATGCTAATTTTAAAGCTAGTGCGTCATTTATGCCATCACCTACCATTAAGACTTTATTATTTTTACTAAGATTTTGAATTATTTTAAGCTTATCTTCGGGCAAGCATTCACTATATAAATCATCAATTTGTAATTCTTTTGCTATTTTTTCACAAGGCTTTTGCTTATCCCCTGATAGCATTATTACTTTTATATTTTGCTTTTTAAAATAATTTATTAGCTCTAAAGCATCATCATTTAATTGATTAGAAAATACAAAATGCTCTAAAATCTCATCATTTTTAGCAAAAAACATTTCAGTTTCGTTTTTAGAATTTGCATTAATATTATGATTATTTAATAATTTTGCAGAGCCTAAATAGTATTTATCATTTTCAAATTCCGCAATCACTCCTAAGCCGCTTAATTGCGTGAGCTTAAAGTCTTTTAAACTAGGCTTAGTATCTTTTATATATTCATTTAGCGAACTTGCTATGAAGTGATTGTTTTTATCTAAAATTGCTTTTAAAATGCTTTTTTCATAATCATTTAGATTTATTTGGCTTAATAATTCTAATTTTGATTTTGTTAAAACCCCAGTTTTATCAAATACAGCTATGTCAATTTTACTAAGATTTTCAATATAATTTGAGTTTTTAAATAATACTTTAAGCTTTAAAGCTTCGTGTAAGCACAAAAGATTTCCAACAGGAGCACTAAGTGCAAGAGCACAAGGACAAGCAATAATTAATAAACTAACGCTTCTAATAATTGCTTCTTGAATATCGCTCATATTATATAAAAAGCACAAAAATGCAATGCTAAAAATCGCATAACAAAAATAAACACCAATTTTATCAGTTAGTTTTTCTAGGTTTGATTTTTTGGTTTTATTTAGTAATTTTGCAAGTTTATTAATATAGCTATCTTGAAAAGTGCAATTTGCTATGTAATCAAAACTAGCACATTCAACCATGCTAGCACTTTTTATAAAATCTCCTTGCTTAATATCAACTAATTCACTCTCGCCTGTAATAGCACTTAGATTTAATCTAGCTTGTAAGCTTTTGCAAGTGCCATCTATTAAGATTTTATCCCCTAAAAACACTCTAATTACATCATCTTTTTTTATTTTAGTAACGCTTATTTTTTCTATTTTGTCATTTTTAACAATGTTTACACTAGCGTTTAATAAATCACTTAAAAAATCAATATTTTCTAAAGCTTGTTTATATGATAATTGTTCTAAAAATCTACCTATAAAAACAAAGCAAATTATCATAGCTACGCTATCAAAATACACATAAGAAAGTCTTGCAAACATAGCATAAATACTATAAATATAAACTAAACTAGCCCCAAATGTAACTAGGCAATCCATATTTAAAATCTTATTTTTTAAAGCAGAAATTGCGCTCTTAAACATAGATGAAGCACTATAAAAAAGCACAGGAGTGCATAAAACAAATTCAGCAAAATTAATAATATCTTGAACGCTTTGCTCCATACTAGAAAAATACCCAGCATATCTTGCGATACTAAGCCACATAATATTCATAACACAAGCAATTGCTACAATTAGTTTTGAATAAAACTCAATATGAGTTCTTTTAGCTTTCATTGTTGTATTTGGATTGTAAGCTAGTGGGATATAGCCTAGAGATATTATTATATTTAATATATCTTTTGCTTTAGTTTTATTAGGATTATATTCTATACTTGCTCTTTTTGTTTGATAATTTATATTAATTTCTAATACGCCTTCATTTTTAAGCAGCATTTTTTCAATAAGCCATACACAAGCTGCGCAATGTAAATTATCTATTAAAATTAAAATTTTTTCATAATTATTTTCTTTTTCTATGTAAAAAGAGTTCTCATCATAAGAAATTTGCTCATTAATTTTAGATAAATTTGAAGCATTTTTGTAAAAATCTTCTAAATTATTTTCATTTATGAGATTAAAAACATTTTTACAACCATTACAGCAAAATGCGTTATTGCCTTGAAAAATCATACTATTTTTATCAAAATCTATTTTACAATGAGAGCACTTCAAGATAATTTCCTTTAATTTTATTGACAATTTTATTTTTAATTTATAAAATAATTTTTAATACTTCGTTTTTTACAAATAAGGAAATCAATGGATAAAGATATACAAACAGAACAAAAGCAAGATAAAAAAAATCAAAAAAAGCATATTCCAGTAGATGGATATAAAATAGAAGAATTAAAACTACTAACTCTTGAAAAACTAATAGAAATCGCAAACGAAGCTGGTGTTGAAAATCCGATGGAATTTAGAAGACAAGAGCTAATGTTTGAAATATTAAAAGCTCAAACAAAAAAAGGTGGTTTTATACTCTTTACAGGTATTTTAGAGATTAACCAAGAAGGTTACGGCTTTTTAAGAGCTATGGATGCGAATTTAAGTGATAGTGCAAACGATGCTTATGTTAGTAATTCACAGATTAAAAAATTTGCTTTAAGAGTGGGTGATATCGTAACAGGTCAAGTAAGAGAGCCAAGAGAACAAGAAAAATATTATGCACTTTTGAAAATTGAAGCGATTAATTATTTACCTTTAGCAGAAGCTAAAAAAAGAGCTTTATTTGATAACTTAACTCCAATTTTTCCAACAGAAAAATTACAACTTGAATACGACCCTTTAAAGCTAACGGGTAGGGTGCTTGATTTATTCACACCTATTGGAAAAGGTCAGCGTGGATTAATAGTAGCACCTCCTAGAACAGGAAAAACTGAATTAATGAAAGAATTAGCAACTGCAATTGCTAAAAATCATCCTGAAAGCCAACTAATAGTGCTTTTAATTGATGAGCGACCTGAAGAAGTAACTGATATGCAAAGATGTGTAAAAGGTGAAGTTTTTAGCTCTACATTTGATCAACCTGCATTAAATCATGTGCGTGTGGCTGAACTTGTGATTGAAAAAGCTAAGCGTTTAGTAGAAATGGGTAAAGATGTAATAATCTTACTTGATAGTATCACAAGACTTGCTCGTGCTTATAATACTGCAACTCCTAGTAGTGGTAAGGTTTTAAGTGGTGGTGTTGATGCAAATGCACTTCATAAGCCAAAAAGATTTTTTGGAGCTGCTAGAAATATTGAGCATGGTGGAAGCTTAACAATAGTTGCAACTGCTTTAATTGATACGGGTTCAAGAATGGATGATGTGATTTTTGAAGAATTTAAAGGAACAGGAAATAGTGAAATCGTTCTTGATAGAAATATTTCAGATAGAAGAATATATCCAGCTATAAATATTACAAAGAGTGGAACGAGAAAAGAAGAATTATTACAAGGGCCAATTAATTTACCTAAGATTTGGGCAATTCGTTCAGCTATGAATTCTATGGAAGATGTAGAAGCGCTTAAATTTTTATATGCAAAAATGCTAAAAACTCAAAATAATGAAGAATTATTGTCAGGATTAAATGAATAATATGCAAAATTTATCACTTAAATATCGTCCAAAAAATTACGATGATTTAGTAGGACAAAGTGCTGTTAGTAAGAGTTTAAAATATGCACTAGATAGTAAAAACATAGCTAATGCTTATCTTTTTTCTGGTCTTCGCGGGAGTGGAAAGACTAGCTCTGCTAGGATATTAGCAAAAGCACTAAATTGTGAGCGTGGGATTAGCTCAAAACCTTGCGGAATGTGTGCTAGTTGCGTTAGTAATGATGGAATAGATATTTATGAGCTTGATGCGGCTAGTAATCGTGGTATTGATAGTATTCAAGATTTAATAGAAAATACAAAATATGCACCACTTCATTCAAGATTTAAGATTTTTATAATTGATGAAGTACATATGCTTACTCGTGAAGCCTTCAATGCGCTTTTAAAAACACTTGAAGAACCACCTAGTCATGTTAAATTTATTTTAGCAACAACTGATGTGCATAAATTGCCAGCTACTATTTTAAGTAGGGTTTTACATTTTAGATTTAAAAAAATTCCTTTACAAGATATTGTAAGTAGAATGGAATTTATATTAGCAAATGAGCAAATTCCTTATGAAAAAGAAGCTTTAACTCTTATTGCTAGAAGCGGTGGCGGGTCTTTAAGAGATAGCCTTACTTTATTAGAGCAAGGCATAATTTATTCTCAAAGAAAACTTAATAAAGAAAGCATAGCTTTAATGCTAGGTTTAATAGAACCAAATATTATAAAGCAATTTTTTGCTGATGTTTTAAGCTCAAATGATAATGGTATTTTTAGATTTTTAGAACTTGCTAAATCTTATGAAGCAAGTGTGGTAATTGATGAGATGAGTTCTTTTTTAAAAGATAGTTTTGCTAATAAAAATCCAAATTTTTCTTTAATTTTATACGATAGGTTTTTTCATATTTTAGCAAAGGCTAAAAATATGACAAAGATTAGCGATGATGATGAATTTATTTTATACATTTTAGCATTTATGCTAAAAGACGCTACAAAATTAAAAAGTATAGATGAAGATTTAAAAGTAGAAAATATAAATAAAAACGAGCAAGATTACTTAAATTTTGTAACTATGATTGCTAAAAGAGATTATAAATTAGGAGAAATATTTAAAGAATGTGCTTCTTTTGTAAGTTTTGATGGTAGTGAATTTTGTATTAAAATCAACCCTAAAAATGAAGAAGATAAGCAGTATTTTAAACAATATTATACAAGCGTTGTAAAGAATGTATTTGCTAGTATCTTTAATGATGCAAAATTAGTTTTAATTAGCGATTTAACGAAGCAAAATGTAAAAAATGAAGCAATAAAAGAAGAAAATAATTATCCTAAAATAAATAATACTAATTTTGAAAATAATTCAAATAAGAATTTAAAACAGGAATTTCAAAATAATTACAATACTTATGAAGAAGAGATTAAATATCCTGAGTATCAAAGCGATGATTTTTTAGATTCTAATATGACTTTTGAAGATGAAGATAATATTTATGAAATACCAGATGATATTTTAGAGCAATACGAACCTGAACTTCAAAATATTTTATTTGAATCATTAGTAAAAATTAAAATAGAAAATGATACTTTAGAATTACATGTAATGCCGCCTTATAATGAGAAAGAAAAGGCTATTTTAAGAGATAATATTAAAAATGTTTTAGCTAAATGTAGTGCGTTTTTTAAAACTAAAAATGCAAAAATAATCAATGCAGAGCTAGATAAAAAAAAACTTCATTAGAAACTAAACCTAATGAGTTTAATAAAGAGCAAGATTTTAATATATCTAGGCATTTAGGCGAATTAGAATTATCTAAATTTGTAATAGAACCAGATTTTCAAAGTAGTATTGATTTAGAAAATAAGGCTAATGAATTTAATAGAGAACAAGATTTTAATATATCTAGGCATTTAGGCGAATTAGAATTATCTAAATTTGTAATAGAACCTGAAAACATTGAAGAAAAAAATATAAATTTAGAAATAGAGCATTTAAAGTTAAGTAAAGAACAATTAGAAATTAAGAAAAAATTAGATTTAATTACAAATGCTTTAGGACCTTTAAGTGAAAATAGACCTTGAAAAATAATGTTAATTTGATATAATCACAACTTTACTTTTCTTGGGGCTGACTAGGTTTCGACAGGATTAGTAAGGGATTAGCTGCATGCCGTGTTGCTACGTTAAACGCTAAATTAAAATTAAACGCAAACAAAAAAGAATTAGCTCCTGCTTACGCTTACGCTGCGTAAGTTCAGTTGAGCCCTGCGATGCTTAAAGCTTGTAATAGCATTAGCGGGTCATCATTCAAGCTAGTTTAAAGCTTTGGCTAGACTTTAAATAAAATAAAAGCCTTAGTTTTTGCTAAAGTCGTAAGCTGCACTTGGCAAAAATGAATTTAAGCAGCCTACTAAGCATGTAGACGCTGGTTTTGAGCTAGTTTTGGACTGGAGTTCAAATCTCCACAGCTCCACCATTCTTATTTTTTATCATCTTTTATCATTATTTATCAAATTATCTTTAAATGTCTATAATATCACGCTTTAAGCTTGTTTATTTTGTATGTTTCTTTTATCTTTATTTATCATTGTTTATCTTTTTTTATCATTATTTATCAAATTTTTAGTCCTTAATTTAAGTCCTTAATCATTTTTAAGGACTTAAATTGAACTATTAGGGACTAAAACAATAAAAAAAGGAGCTTATTATGCTAACTGATAGTGAAATCATAAAATTAAAGCCAAATGATAAAGTTTATATGAAAAAGGTCGTTTATAATTTATATATTTGTATAACACCTAAAGGTAAAAAATCTTTTGTTTTAATTACATTCATTAATAAAAAAAGAGTTAAAAAGACACTAGGCGAGTTTAGCTCAAGTTTTAGAATAAGAAATGCAATAATGCAAATTGATAGCACACAAGAAAAAATTATTAATGATAAAAATAAAATACCTTTCAAACAAGTATGTTATGATTATATGCAAACTCAAGAAAACCAAATTAGCGATAAGCAATTACACACATATTATTCACTATTAGATAGATTTATACTTGATAAAGAATTGAGCGACAAAGACATAAAAGAAGTTAGCAAAGCCGATATTATAAAACGCTTTGGAATACTAAAAGATAAAAGTTCAACTGCTAAAAAGCTTTTAAATCTATTAAAACGCATATATTCTTACGCTTGCATGCTTGATTATACTGACAATCACATATTATTTCCTATAAAGCTTGATATGATAGTTCGCTATAAGCCAGTAGAAAATTATCCTACAATAACTAAAGGCGATGATTTAGAATATCTATTCACACTAATTCAAAAAGCAAGACCTATTACAAAATACGCATTAATTTTTAATGCACTTACGGCATTAAGACCTGGCAATGTGAGACTGCTTAAATGGGAATATATAAACGATGATATTTTAGAAATACCTGCCGAACAAATGAAACGCAAAAAGCCGTTTTATTTACCACTTAGCACCCAAGCAAAAAGAGTGCTAGAAATTATGAAGACTATGAAAAATAGTGATTATGTATTTTATAGTGAGAAACAGCAAAATCAAGGTATAAGCGATAATACTATGCGTTCATTTTTGCGTAAAAATGGCATTACAAACGATGAATTCACGCCCCACGGATTTCGTGCAATGTTTAGCACGATAGCTAACGATAATAATTATTCAAGCGAGATTATAGAGCTTTGCCTAGCTCATACGGTAGGAGGAGTTCGTGGCGTGTATGATAGAAGCCATAAGCTAGAAGCTAAAAGGGAATTAATGCAATGGTGGGGAGATTATTTAGAGAAGTTTATTAAGGATTTTCTATGAATTACGATGAATGGAATGAAGTAAAAAAGAATACTAGTAAAAGCACAGAAAAAGCTGTTAAAGTAGGTAAAGTATACTGGGTACGATTAGGTTTAAATATTGGCTCTGAAGTGTACGGTAAGGGTAAAAACTATGTAAGACCTGTGCTTGTGTTAAAATTAATTTATAAAAACTCTTTTATAGGAGTGCCATTAAGTACTAAGGCGAAAGATAATAGCTTTCCATACTTTTATAGCTTTTATACTAAAAATAATGATATTAGAACGGCTTTGTTATCTCAAATAAAATTATTCGATACAAAAAGAGTAGAAAATATAGCAAATATTAATATAAGTAAAAGTGATTTTGAAAACATTAGAGATAAGATAAAGGCTAATTTAATTTAGCCTTTTTTAATTCCCCTAGCTCTAAGGCTAGGCATCCGAGCCGTTATCTTGCGATAAGGGGACAAAACTTGCTATTAAAAGCAATTGTCATTATTTTAACTAAAAATTATTAACAAACCATTAAATTAACCCCACACCTAAAAGGTGGGGGAAACCCGAGCCATTATCTTGCGATAAGGGGGCGACTAAGCCAACACGGCTGAAACATTTTAATTATAGTGTTTATTTGGTTAAAATAAATAAGAATAGAATTTATTTCCGTATTAGGGAGCCATTAGCCCCCATAACTTAATTTTTTATCCCCTTTCCACCTTAACTCAAGTTCCCAACCTACAATCTGCTTTCCATCTTCAATTACCCATTTGCCATAGATTGGCGTATAAGAACTATCGGCTCTTTTTATTTTATAACTTTCTGCTGTAAATGGCAATCCTTGATTAGTACTAATTCTTTTATTAAAATAATTCCTTGTTTCCATAAAACTAACATCAATTAATTGCTTCAAGCAAGGCGGATAATTAGTGCCTAGAATATCTCTTAGGCTAATGCAAATCCTAGTTGCTATATTTTCTCCTAAAACACTGAAATTATCCTTATTCATAAGCAACCACCCACGCTCGGCTAATGCTTTCTTTAGCTCTTGGCTTGGTTTATCATAATCAATCTTGCTTTTATGTTCTAGTTCGCACTCTAAAACCTTGAGCTTTAATTCATACTTTTCTTTCTGTTGTGCTAATTGTGATTTATAACCTAAAGCAACTCGCTTATTTCTGCGTTCTAGGGTTGTGATGCTATTATTTAGGCTTTTTAGTTTTTCTTCGCTTTGTTCTCTCAATAGCCTTGCTACTTTTTTACGATATTCTTTTGCTTTGGCACTTTTGATAAAAAAGCCTAACATATAAACGCCTTCTAAAGTCCATTTAATTACTTTTTGAACCCCACCTTTTGTTCTTTCGTATTCGTAAAAATAATGTATTCCTTCTATTAACTCGTCTGAATTGCGAGTAAAATGTTTTAAAATTGTGCTTTTTATAATTCCATAATAAGAAGCAACTAACAGTGAGTTGCTATTTTGTATTTTTTGCAACATAATCATCTCCTAATTTAATATTTTTAAGAGATGAATGTTTAATTTTATTTAACTATCTTTTCCCTTTTTTGGATTTGGTACGAAAAACCATACCAAAATCGTTAATATTATTCCAACGAAAGTAATTGTTTTATAAATTATATCAAGCGTTTCCATCTTTACCTCCTTTGTAAATACAAGCTGAACCAAATGCAACACATACGATAACAGCTATAATGCTCCAATAATTAAAACTTTCATCTTTTAAAACAGGTGTGATTATCGCTAATGCAAAAATCACTTTTGCAAAATCAAATGAAAGTTTGCCTAATTCTTTTAATAAATCTTTCATAGTAAAAATTATAGCAAATAAAATTAATTAACAATCATCTCTAAAAGAACATAAATTACTAATACTAGTAATTATAATAATATTATATTCTAATTTTAGAATAAAGTCAAGTATTTTATTTTAATTTTAGGATTTTATTTATTTTAAAATACTAATTTTAGTATTTTAAAGGTATAGACATTTTGTCTACACCTTATAATTTGCTAGCGAGTTCAAAAGCTTTTTTAAATACATCTAATTTTTCCTTTAGTTGTTTGTTTTCTGCTAAGAGATTAAGCGATAACTCTGCCATCTTTGGAATATTCGTTGTAGCCCAGCCTGATATTGTTGATTGTGGAACATCTAGCATTTCACTTAGCTCTTTTTGTGTAATTCCTAATTCTTTACAAGTTTGTTTTACTATATTTTCTTCTTTGTTGTTTGCATAATGCCACTTTATACAATAGTATTCACCACCGATTGATTTTTCTGCACTTTCTGCAAACACTATATGATTACCACCTTCATGAATAAATGGCTCTTTGCCTGTAATGGCTTCAATTTGTGCTTTTATATCTTCTATTAATAGTTTTTCGTTTCCACGCTTTACTTCTATATTGTTTTTTATTTTTCTTTTTAATGAACCGTAAATATAAATTCTTTCATTTGTTAAACTATCATAACCATAAAAATCTTTTCCCATAAAATCTCCTACTTATTCCTAAATACTAAAATATTCAAGTAAGAATTAAGTTAATTTATTACTTAATTCTTTAATATGTTTTATAGCCATACTTACTAGGCTATCTTGTTTAAGTAGTCTTGTAAATTTTCTTCGCTAACTTTCCAAGTCGCTTTAAAAGCTGTTGATTTAGCATTTAAAATACCTTGCTGTAAATGTCTATAAACTGTTATATAACTTTGGCTTGTAATTTTTGCTACTTCTTTTAATGTGTATGTTTTTTTCATTTTAACCCCTTGCCATATACTCTAAAATTTCAAGCATACATCTATCATCTACTGAATGAAAATCTTTATTTTGTAAATACTCTAGCTTCGTTTTAAGCGATTCTTCTGTCACTTTCCCAGCTAAAATACGATAAGCTAATTGATTATTCAGTAACTTCGCACAATCAATAAGCAAAGCTGTGTAATAAAAGCTCTCGTATTTTTCTTGATTGTCCTGTTCGCTTTCGCCTTGCTTTTTGCCTTTTCTTGCTTTGTATTTTGCAGTATTAATTCTGCACCAAGCTAATAAATCTTTTTGCTTATACTTATCATACATTTTATAAATGGTTGCGTCCTTACCACTTCCGTAGTGGGGGCTTTTTGGATTTAGTAATGGATGTAGTTTCATTCTTCATCTCCCCAAACAAAAGTAATATAATCTTGCTCTTTGTTGTATTCATCAATGATTTGCTCTATATATTTTGCTATGTCTTTTGAAGTACAATGCTTTTCTAGCTCGATGGTTTTTTGAATGTTAATAGCTTCGTTATAGCTTGTAAAATTTGTGTCAATTGTTGCATAGTTCAAATCAATATAAAAAATAAAGTTATTTATATAATTAGTTCCTAGTTTTTTTCTTATTTCTTCATTTTTTATATGCAAGAAAACGCAACCGTCAACTAATAAAGCAACACTGAATAAATTACTATACTTATAAAAGTTATTAATTTTTAATTCTAATTCTATTATTTCTTCTAAATCTTTTTTATTAATTAGTTTTACTATTTCTCTCATCTTAAACTCCTTAAAATCTTTAATTCTTTATCTCTTAGTTTGTTTAGGCTGCTAGCTGTGTAGCTAGTGCCTAAGTTTTCGTTATATCTTGCTAAGCCAAAACGCTTTATAAAAAGCTCTCTAATGCTTATTTCTAAGCAAAAGATAATCATATTTCTTACATTACCAAGGCAATTCATCAGCTCCACCTTGTTGGTAATTATTGTTTTGATAATTCTGCTGTGGCTGTTGATAATTATTAGCTTGATTTTGTCTTGGTTGTTGCTGATAATTATTGTTTTGATAATTATTTTGTCTTGGTTGCTGATAGTTATTTTGATAACCACCTTGATTGTTATTTTGATTATCTTGCTTATTGTCTAGCATTTCCATATTTTCTATAATCAATACGATTTTACTTCTATTCTGCCCTGTTTGATTATCTACCCAAGTCTGTTGTTGCAAATATCCTTCAACTGCTAGTTTTGAGCCTTTATGTAAGTATTGGTTCATTACTTCAGCTGTGCGATTAAATGCTACTATGTCTAAAAACAATGTTTCTTCTATTCTCTCGCCGTTTTGATTATTTCTAATACGACTTGTTGCGATAGTGTTATTTACTATCGCTGTGCCTGTGCTGCTTGAAGTTTTTAGCTCTATATCTTTTGTTAATCTTCCTATGATGATTGTCTTATTCACGCTATCTCCTTAATTCTTATTGTTCTTGTTTCGCTAGTCTTTTTATCACTTTCTAAAATCTCATATCCGTTACGCTCAACTATCGCTTTATAATCAATTGTTTCTCTCGTGCTTATGCTATAAGTTAGCTTTGCTGTAGGCGTTTCATAAATCGTGCTATCATCAAACTGATAAAAGTAGCTTTTAAGCTCTTTTTCACGCTCCCCTAATGTTTTTAATTGCTTTTGCACTTCGCATAATTCATCTGTTTTTATTAGTGCTTGATAATCAATATTTTTGTATCTATAAGTGCTTTCAAACTCTAGCCATTTGCTTTTAATCTCATCTTGCATTGCCAAATCAGGCTCTATGTTTATAAGTTCAATATCAAGTGTGCCATCGTATTTTGGATAAGCGATAGCTAAAAGTGCTTTTTTAGCTACGCTTACCATCATTTGATGCTGTATTTGATACATATATCTTAATGGAACTTCGTGTGACTTTCTATAAGCGATTAACCCTAGTTCGCTTACCTTAATTTCTAATATCTCGCCGTTATCATATCCATCTAAACTCGCAATAAAGCGTCCGTCTTGTTCGTCTTCGCACACGATAGGCTTAAAATTACGCTTCAAACTAACATTTATAAAATCTCTAACTTTTGGCTCATATTCTACGCCAAGCTCAACTGCAGGTATCCAAGAGATGTCAGGACGCTTTCCACCACCATATCTATAATATGCTTCTTGATAGGCTTTGTGATAACCCACACCAAAAAGCACAGGTGTAATACTCGCACTAAACTTATCTTTGCGATAGTCTAACCATTCTTGTGTATTTTGCTCTAAATTAATTATTTTCATATTAACTCCTTAAATTGTCTAATATTTTGTGTAATTGCTCAGGTTTTGCATTTTCTAAACTTTTAAGTTTTTCACACTTTAGTATTTGTTCTATTGCTACATTGTTTATTTTTGCTAGGTTTTTGATTTCATCAACTAAAGAATTTGAATTTGGGTTTTCGTCATTATCTAAACTATCAGGATCATCTTCGCTATCATCAAGACATAATAAAGATGAAACGGCTCTTTTTTTAGCATAAGTTGAAGCTGTTCCCCAAATCTGCTCCTTACTCATACCTTTGTGGTTATAGTCAATCTCCACGATAGCATTAGAACTAATACTCTCATTTGCTTTTTGTAGAATAGCTGTAGCTTCTAAGATAATCTTGCCATCAAAATCGCATAAGATTTTTTCGCTAAATGTAAGCGTCGTTTCTAATCCTTCGCTTGCCTTTTTATAATTTTCTAAAATGCTTTCTATTGTTCTATATTCGTATTTTGCAAACTTATTTTTGGCATCTTTTTTCGCTTTTATCTTTTGCTGAATAGTGCTTAATACTTTTATAATCTCACTCATCTAAATCTCCACAATCAATTCTGTATTTTCTAGTTCTAATAATTGAATTATCAACAACGTGGTGAGTTGAACTAGAAAACTCAACCCCTTCTTTATTGCGATAAAATCTACAATCATCACGGCTTTTATCCCTAAAGCCACTACAAAAGTTAGTAAGATTAAATCTTGCTATGTCTGTTAAATAAAAATCACGCATTTTTTAAATACCTTTCATTAAATATCTTTTTTAGTATTTTTTAATCTATCAACTGCAAACTTAAATCTTCTATCTCTTATTATGTTACGATTATCTACATAATATACTAAAGCCGAATAATCTTTTCTATGTCCTGAAATTGCATAATCATAAGTTAAAGTTTTGATTTCTAAACAATTCATATAAATCTCCTTTTTTAATAATATACTTAAAAGTATAGTTAAAAATATCTTAATAATATCTTAAAATATATTTTTTAGTATATTATTTTTAAACTATTGATTTTTTTTATTTATTTCACTATACTAAAAAAGATATTTATAAATTAAGGACTAGCTATGAATACACAACAAGTAAAAGAAGAAAGTAAAATAATCAAAAAAATATTAGATATTGATGTGTTAAGAACATATCTAGGCAGAAATGGTTATGCTTGGTGGTCTAGGCATTTTCTTAGTTTGGGTATTAAAGGAGCAAAAGAACCTAGTATTAAGTGTTGGGTAAACGAAGATAAAAATATGGCACCAAAAAGAGAAATGCTTTTTATAATTGCTAAAGAGAATAATGTAGATGTTAGTACATTTTTTAAAGACAGGACAATGTTAAATGATAGCGAGAGAGAAGTATTAGATAGTATATTAAATGAGGCACAAGAATTAGATTTGGAAAGCTCTAAGATTATTTATATCCCTTTTTATAAAGATTTAACTGTTTCAGCTGGAACTGGGATAGAAGTATTTGAAACTGACAAAGTTGATATACCTTTTTTAAAAGATGAGATTATGGCTCATTTGGAAATAAGAAAAGTAAAAGAGCTTAATGAATTAGCACTGTTTCCCATGATAGGAGATAGTATGAAGCCTACAATAAACGAAGGAAGTTCGTTAGTCGTTAAAAGGCTAAGTAATATTCCTGTATATGGTGCCATTTATGTTTTGTTTTATGAAGATAAATACTATGTAAAAAGAGTAGTTGAGATAGATGATAAACTATTTTTACGCAGTGATAACAAAGAAGATTATAAAGATAAAGAAGTTTTACCAGACCGTAATTTTAGTGTCTTAGGAATGGTCGTTGGTATTTATAATTACGATTTTAAAAAATTATGCTAGTTTAAAGTATTTTAGCTATCCTTTTAATAAAAAAAGGATGGCTTATGAATAAAGATGATGTTTTAGCAAAATTAAAAGAAGATATAAATATTTTTAAAATACTTGATAAAGAATTATATAAAGATAAAAATATTTGCTATTACGCACTCACACAAAATACAAAGCTAGTAAAATATGTAGATGAAAGCTTGTTAGATGATAGTGATTTTGCCTTTTCTATCTTACAGCTTAGTAGCTCCCATTTTAACAAACTTAGCGAAAGATTGCAAAATGATTATGATTTTATACTAAAGCTATCCGAAAACAAAATCAATGTGCTAAAACACATAGGTCCTGTTATCAGACAAGATGCTAAGATTATGATAAATTATGTAAAAATGCTAGGCATTACAAAAGCATTAAGCTATGCTGCTGAAGAGTTGAAAAATAATAAAGAGTTTGTTTTATATATAGCACAAAATACTAAAAAAGCTGATTTTATAGGCGATAAGCTAAAGCAAGATGATGATTTTATGAAAGAGTTAATTAAAATTGATTTAAATTACATAAAACACGCCTCTAATAATATTAAAAACGATAAAAGCTTTTTGATGTTTTTAGAGAACTTTCATCACGCAGAACATCTAGGAGAACAAATATTAAACGATTTGGAGTTTTGCGAATGGTTGCTTGATTTAGACGCTAAAAACTTACAATATATATCAGAAAATATGCAAAATAACCTAGAATTATTTAAAAAGATATTGCCTAAAAGATATTCTTTAATAAAATATGCAAATGATAATATAAAAAACAGCTTAGAACTTGCTATGTATTGTGTGGATATAAACAGCTTTAGAACTCTTGCTTTGTTTAATGATAGCGTATATTTAAATAAGGATTTGTGGAAATACGCACTTTCTAAAACCACTTGGGCTTTAAGTTCAATGCCAAAAGAGTTTAAGAATGATAAGCAGATGTGGATTTTTGCTTGGGAAGAATATGTAAAAAGAGTGCAAAATCACTCTATGGATAATTATGATATAGTATGTGAAAGCTATTTAGATTTTATAGATCAAGCACCTGATGAATTAATTGGCGGATTAAAAAAAGAAAAAGTCAGCACTAGAAAGCTTGATAAACAACTATTAGTAAAAGATTTGCTATCTAACAATACTTATAAACTAAGCGATAAACAATTAAAAGACTATGATGTTTTAGTGGAGCTTTTGACAAAAGATAGAGAGGCTATAAAAGATTTATCAGATGAGATAAAATCAAGCGAAGAAATGTTTAGAGCATTGATTACTTGTAGATACTTTGGTGGATTTTATGAAGTGCCTGAAGAAGCATTCAAAAACCATTTACAAATAATATATGATGAGCTTTGCAAAAGTCCGCACTTATTTAAATACTTACCTGATGAAATAGCTACTGAAGCGGTTTTTTGTAAAGCTTGGTATGAATATAGCAAAACTACGCCAAAAAACGAGAGAAAATATAGCGTATTAGATGAAATAGATTTAAGTCATTTAGATAGCGATAACATAGATAAATATGCTGAATATTATAAAGATTTTAAAATACCTGATGCGTTTTTTGATAGCGAAATAAGAGAAATAGATAGTCCACTTAACGAGTATCCTGAAGAATTACAAAAAATGCTAAAAGAAGAGATAAGAAAATCTATGAAATTTTCAAAAGATAGTAAAGGCATTTCAATTTCATCTGATTTTGATAGCAAGAATGTAGAAAAAGTCATTAAAGAATACGAAATGAAACAAAATCAATCATCAGACATCAAAGCAAAAAAGAAAAGCAAATGGAAAAAATATTTATTGATTTATTTAGCTATTTGTTTAGTTGGTTATATTGTAGAACAAATGCTATCTTGATATAACATTCTTTTTATTTGTAATACAAATAACAACCAAAGCTTTTTTAAACTTCATCTATGTATAAGATAAGCATAGATGATAATTTAACTAGAATTATAAAAAAGCGTAAGTTTAGTCACGCATTACGCCCATTTTTGGGTTGTGATAGCTTGGTTGATAAAGAGCTAACACATGCTAACACTCACGCATATTTAAAGACTTTAGCAGAGCAAATAAAACTACTTGAGCCACGCATTATCATTAAAAAATTAGCCCTAAACGGAACAAATGTGCTTATTGATTACGAAGTAATTGAGAGCAAGGAGCGTGTCATTTATGAATTATAATGATGTATTTTTCGCTCCATTTGATATAGATAAAGCTCGTAATGAAATCATAGAAAATTACAAAAACAAAGCAAATCAAAGCGATTATAAGCCGCTAATAAATGATGATATTATGATTTTAACTGATTGCTTTTTGGAGTGGTTTAAGACAAAGCATGAATATATCACAAATATAGCTATGCAAAACTATTTAGTATATTCACGCGATACATTTTTAGATGAGCTTGTAGCACTTGTAGGACTAACTAGAAAACACGCAAATAATGCAACATGCAAAATAAAAATCACAGCAAATAGCCCTACATTTATACCTAAGAATACCAAATTAAGCGATGGCAAAGGTCATTATGCGTATTTGCTAAATGATGTATATGTAAAAGATGAGATTATAGAGCTATGTGAGATAGAAAATAACGAGTTTTTAGATATGAAAATATCAATGCTTGAAACTCAAAATATCTACATTGAAAAAATAGAGCAAATAACAGAATGGCAAAACGATAGTTATCGTGAGAGCGATGAAGAGCTAAAAGAACGCTTTAAACTAGCACTTCATAGATTTAGCACGGCAGGAAGTGCTGAAAGCTATTTATTTTATGTCTTATCAACTAAAGCTGTATTAAAAGCTAAAGTATATGATGATAACACAAAGCCAGGACAGGTCTTCATTTGCTACTACACTCAAGCTGAAAATATAGAGCCACAAATCTTAAAGGCCCTTGAAAATAAAGTGCCATTAACAGATAAAATTAATCTTATTAAATGTAAAGAAATCACGCAAGATTTAGTAATAAAAATCAAAGTAAAAGATGATTTTTTATTTGCCGAGAACTTAGCAAAGATTGATTATATCATAAAAGATTTTTATAAAAAGCTTGACATTGGCGAGAGCGTAAGCGAGAGTAAAATCATAAGCTTATGCAATGATGAGAATATAAGTGATATAAGTATCACAACGCCACTTCAAACGATAGATAAAAATAGTATTTTAAAGCTAAATTCATTAAGGATTGAAAAATGGATTTAAGTATTTATTCAAAATCTTTAGAAGATTACAAAAACTCTATTTTAGAAGTGCTTGATAATGCATATTCTATAAATACCGAGCATTTTTATAAGCCAAATGTAAAAAATACAAAAGTTTTATCATCACAATGGGGACATTATCAAGAACTAAAAACTCCACTTCTGCTAAATCAAAGCGAAGGGACTGCGAGCTATTTTAAAACTATGCTTCGTGGGGTTTTTGCTGATTGTAAAGTTGTTAATTTAGATAAACCTTATACTTTTAAAGCAGTGGTTGAGATTAGCGAAAACACAACTAGCGAAAACATACTAAAGCTTAGCGAATACATAAATAAATATAAAAACGTAAGAAGCGTATGTGAAAACATAGAACTTATCACAATACACGAAAAGCCTTTAATAATTCAGGCAGTAATGCAAATTAAGGAGTTTAAAGAACTATGACAATAATTACGAATGCAGGTAAAAAGCTAATAACACACGCAATTATAAATAAGCTTGATTTATTTATATCAAAGGTTGTTTATGCTGATTGTAATTTAGATACACTAGATGAAAACACAGCGTCTTTAACAAATATCAAATATGAAAATCTTCCAACAAGCGTAAGAATAGATGAATTTGATAACTCAAAAATAATCCTTGAAGCAGTGCTAAGAAATGATACAGCACAAGATTTTTTCATAAATTGCGTTGGATTTGTGGCAAAAAATAGAGAGCTTTTATGCTTTACTAAAATAAAAAGAACACCAGTGCTAAGTAAAGCAACAGATACAAACGCTTCATTGTTTCATTATAAGTTAGCAATGGAGCTTAAACACGCAAGTGAATTAAGTATAAAAATAGATGAAACGATAGTCTATCCAACTTTAGCACATTTTAATACTTCTCAAAAAGCACAAGATGAGTTAATAGCAAAACTAGGATTAGATAAAGTCAATATAAGCGATTTTACAGCTTCTCAAAACTTGCAAGATGATAAGATAAAAACTCTTGAAAATACTAAAGCTGATAAAGCAGCTTTGAATAATTACTATACTAAAACAGAAACGTATACAAAAGCTGAGATTGATAAAAAAGATACAGACAAGTATAATGCTTTAAATAATACTAAAGCTGATAAAGCAGCTTTGAATAATTACTATACTAAAACAGAAACGTATACAAAAGCTGAGATTGATAAAAAAGATACAGACAAGTATAATGCTTTAAATAATACTAAAGCTGATAAAACTACAACTTACACAAAAGCTGAAGTTGATAACAGCCAAACCACACAAAATACAACAATTAGCACAAATCATACAAGTGTATTAAATCAACTCGCACTTCAAAACACACAAATGAGTAAGTTAATGACCCAATGCCAAAACCTACTCACTAAAATTGAATTGGGGGGGGGTAAAGTAGGTATGATATTTATGTATGCAGGTGCGACAATTCCTAGTAACTATATGTTGTGCGATGGTCGTGAATTATTAAAAACAGCTTACCCACAATTATTTAGTGCTATCGGCACAATTTATGGAGAAAGTGCTGACAAACTTAAGTTTAAGATACCTGATTTGCGTGGTCGTTTTGTTCGTTGCGTTGGCGGTAATGCTGCAGCATTAGGCGTATCACAAGGTGATGCGATTAGGAATATAACAGCTTCAATATTTGCTTCTTATCCAATATTCACAAAAGGTGTCGGAGCATTTGTTAAAACTAATGGCAAAGGTGATGATTTGGCGCAAGGTGGTAGTAGAGTAGGTAATGGTAATTCCTATGTTGACTTTAATGCTAGTCGTGTTGTTCCAACCGCTAATGAAAATCGCCCAATCAATATGTCAATGAATTTCATAATTCAAATAAAGGAATAAACAATGGAAGAAATACAAAGAAGTTTAAGTGAATTAATCACCAATCAAAGAGCAATGTTAGATGCTCAAAGTAAGCTACTAGCTAGTGTGTATGATAAGCAAGTAGTAGATAACAAGCTTAATGCTAAGCTTAATATTACTGATTTTACAGCTATTAAAAATGCTATAAATATGCACTTAAGCCAAAAATCTTTTGCAGACAATGGTTATACAAAATTACCTAACGGACTAATTTTGCAATGGATAAATGCGAACAATACAAAAGTATCAACTGAAGTAATAAAATTTCCTATAGCTTTTCCAAATAAAGTTTTAAGCGTTATTGCAAATTCAAAAGATAAAACAGATTCAGGTAGTAGTATTGGTGGTGGTTATGGCTCTATATTACATATTACAAATTATACAAATACGCAAGTTGAAATTCATAAGACTTATTGGAATAAATATGCCACTAATTCAAATGTTATAGGTTCAATTTTTGCGATTGGTTTTTAAAAGGAGAAAAAATGATTTATGTAAATTATGATGAAAATACAAGAGAAATTAAAGCTTATTATGATGATGAGATAAGTGATTTTATACCTGAACCAAATTTTACAATAAGCGAAAAAGAACACTCACAAGCTTTAAATATAAATGCTAATTATGTAACAAATGAATTGCGTTTAATTTATAAAGAAAGAGAGCTAAGCATAGATGAGTTGAAAGAGCTTAAATTAAACGAGTTAGAAAGTTTAAAATCATCAGTTGAGAATGCTGATATTTTATATAAAGATAAGTTTTATCAAGCAGACGCTAAAGCAAAAGAACTTTTAACCCAAAGTTTAGTTATTTTTTCTAGTGTTGGTGCAGTACCTGATAATTTTTCGTGGAAAGCAAGTGATAACTCACTTAATGTTTTTGTCTTAGATGATTTAAAAAATCTATCTTTATTAATAGCACAAAGATTACAAATAATCACAGCTAAATACTGGACTTACAAAGAACAAATTAGAAATGCTGAAAATAAAGAAAGTTTATATGCAATTAATTTGGAGTTTAACTAATGCAAAGAGTAGTAATAAAACCTTTTGATAAAGATAAATACGAATTAGCAGAGCCATATTGTTACGAATGTGGATTTGCTAAAGTTGAAATTAATAAAGGTTATCAAACCAACGGGGCAAATATACCTCGTTTGCTTTGGTCTATCTATCCACCCAATTCGCCTGAATACTTATCAGCAGTAGTTATTCATGACTACTTGTGCGATAAAGCATATCAAAACGATAAAAACTATGAAGACTTTATTTTAGCTGACAATATATTTTTTATTGCGTTAAAAGAGCTAGATGTTAGCAATTTCAAATCGGCTTTATTTTACAACTCGTGCAGATTTTATCATTTTTTAAAATACAAGGTTTTTAGATGATTTATATTGCAAAGCAAGGCGAAAAATTAAGCGTGATTTATGCCAAACATTATAAAAGAGATGATTATTCATCTAGCTTTTATCAAGAGTTTTTAAGAGCTAATCATAAGCATTTAAACGCGCTTTATTTTCGTGGTGGCGAACAAATAGAACTAATAGAGCCTAAAGTTGAAACTAAAAAAACGGAGACTTTATGGAGCTAGTTTATAAGCCAAAGATAACATTATTTTATAATGATATTGATAAAACGGCTCAAATACCTTTTATAAATATTACTATTAATGATTATGCAAAAGGTCAGGCTGATACTTGCAATATCACGCTAAGTTATAACACACCTGAGCCAAGATTAAATGACACTATAAAAGTATTTTGCGATGGTGTGCTTTTAGGTGCTTTTTATATAAATAAAATCAAAATCAAGTATAAGCAAACTTATGAGCTAGAATGTGTGAGTGCAAATCTAAGCCGTGCAAAACAAATAAAAAATAGGACATTTAAAGAAAGCGAGTTTTTAAAAGTTGCACGTAGTATAGCAAAAGAAAATGGCTTAAAGTTTAAAGCACAGGTTAGCAAAAACGAGCTTAAAAACTATCAGCAAAACAATCAAAGTGATTTAGCCTTTTTATCTAATGAATGCGACAAGCTAGGTGTAAATATGAGTATCAAAAATGATACATTGATTTTGCACGATGCAAATAAAGAGAATAAAAGACTTAAATATGAATTGCAAGAAAGCGAGTTAATAGAGCTTGATTATGAGTTCATTGCAGCAGTTAGTGCAGGTAGTGTAGAAGTAACTTATTTTGATGCTAAAGAGAATAAAGATATAGTTATAAGAGCAGGTAACAGTGAGCCTGTAAAAAAAATCAATAGTTTTGTAAAGAACAAGCAAGAAGCACTAACCCTAGCAAACTCTAAGCTACAAACTCAAAAGAATGCGAGCTTTAAAGGCTCTTTAAAAGTTTTGGGTCGTGCTATGAATGCAGGTGCATTGCTTGATATAGTGCTTGAAAATAAGACTTTAAACACTCAAATAGAAAAAATAACGCATTCAATAAATGCTAGTGGGTTTATTACTAGCGTGGAGTTTTGCTAATGAAAATAAATGCGATTTTAGGAGTTATCATCTTGCTAATGTATTTATACATAAGTGATTTAAAAGCGAGTTTAGATAAAGCAAAAACTAAAGCATTTGAGCTAAATGCCGTGATTTTAGCAAAAGATGATGAGCTAAAAAGAGCAAATTTAGCAAGAGATGAGCTAAATAAAAAACTACAAGATAAACAAAAAATCCGTTTATCTTTAACAAAAAAGGTAAGTGAAAATGAGAAAAGTAAAGATAAGCTTGATGATTATTTTCTTGATATTTTTAACAGCTTGCAGTGAAAAGATAGTGTATGTAAAAGAGCAAGTGCCAACAGACTTTTTAGAATGCGAGAATTTAAATATAAATAGAGATATGAAAACAAACGGCGATTTTGCTTTATTTGTTATAGATAGCGTGAGTGCTTATCGTGATTGCAAAGCTAAGTTAAAAGCCGTGAGAGATTTTGTAAAACAAGGAGAATGAATGGACGCAGGTATGGTAGATATACTAATCAAGATAATTACACTTGATGGAATTACGCCTAATGGACTTTTAGTAGCATTTATTTTGTATCAAGCATGGCAACATAACCGACACTCAAAAAAAGTAGATGAAACAATAAAAGCTTCATTAGAACGCAACGCAAAAGCATTAGAAGAAGTAGCTCAAGGTGTAAAAACTAACGCTGAAACATTTAAGGCGTTGACTGAATGGAATAAAGAAATGTGTAAAGAAGTAAAAGAAGAAATCAAAGGCGTTGATAAGACCGCTCAAGCCATCTTAAATAAGGTGGCTTAAATGCAAAAAATACTTAAGTTAAAAGCTCCGTTTGCGTGGGTCGGTGGAAAATATAAACTAGCTGATACAATAGTTCCGTTTATAGATAAAGCAAAGCACAAAATATATGTAGAGCCGTTTTGTGGTGCTTTAAGTGTATTTTATGCTAAAAATCCGAGTAAAATAGAAGTAATAAATGATGTAAATGATGATTTAATTAACTTACATTTCATCATTAAAACACGACCACAGAGCTTAAAAAATGAACTTGAAAGATTGTTAATTAGTAGAAAATTACACGAACTTATAAGAGATAAAAAGGCAACTGCAAGAAATGATATTGAAAGAGCTGCATTTACATTTTATATGATTAAATGCTCTTTTGGTTCTAAAATAAATAAAAGTGGTGGCGGAGTAACTTTTGCTTGCGGTAAGCATAGAAGCCCAGCTAATATTGTAAGAGATTTTACTGTATATTCAAGACGATTAAGAAATGTTTGTATAGAAAATAAAGATGCCCTAGAACTTATTGAGTATTATAACGATAAAGATACATTGTTTTATTTAGATCCACCTTATGTAAGCAACAGAAAGCTTTATGATAATATTGCAGGTTTTAGCCATGAAAAACTACAAACATTATTAAAGCATACAAAAGCAAAATTTGTATTAAGCTATAACAACTGCGATGAAATTTTGGCACTTTATAAAGATTTTAATATACATTTTACAAGCGTTAAGCAATGTTTTAGAGCAAAATATCAAAGCGATAGAGCCGAGCTAATAATTACTAATTTTTAGTAATTTTGCTTGGTATTTATGTTTTTTTGGCTTTATTTTCTTACATTCATTAATAGTAAAATATCTATATTTATATGGTGCTTTTAAACGATTTATAAAAGCATTTAGGTCGTTTCTTATCCCCCTGAACACTTTTTTAATAGCTTTAGCATATTTTTTGTAGTGCTTGTTAATTTCATTAATTATCATTTGCCATTCTGGACTTAATTCAATCATCATTACTCATTGAATTTCTCGAACTCTGTTTTCATTAACTCATAAAATTTCTTATACTTATAATTATCAAGCCAACTTTCCACCCACTTAGGCGTTTCCCCTTTGCTGTTCCAATTCACAACCCCATTATAAGTAGCACCTACAAGATTAGCAAAATCTTTTTTACTAAGTCCTAATTCATTTAATTTTTTTTCAAATGCAATTATATCCATTTTAATCCTTTTTTTATGTTAATTATATCAAAATACATAAATAATTAATAAAAAGCTTAAAAAAGTTATAAAAATATGTATTTTAGTCTTGACAAAACTTATAAAATTATGTATAATATTGGTGTAAAAGTTAAAGATTTATGAACTTTTACAAAATAAAACAAAAGGAGCAAAAATGACTAAAGTTCTGCAGATTTTAGTTTTGGTTTTGCAAATGCTTTACTGGATAGCAAAACTACTAGGGTGGCTTTAAAGCCACTCCCCCTACAGGGGACTAAAATACTTTAGTTTTAAGCTCCTTGATAATTTTATCAAGAAAGGATTAAAAATGGTTTTAGATGTGATTATGGTTTTAGTTTTTATTGCCACTTGCGTGTGGATTTATAAAACAAATAAAAAACATTAGCAACTACCGAATAATTCTCGGTAGTTTATATTTGGCTAAGCTGTTGTTGCTTCTAGGCTTATTAATTTTTTATCAATAATATTTCCTATACCAACACCGTTGCGAAAAGTTTTATACCAAGCCCCACCAACTTGAGTGTTTATATCTACTAATTTAAATGCAGCTAAGTTCATACAATTTTCAATCAGTGATTTTTGCTTATATGACAATTCTAGTCTATCTGTAATATCATCTGCTATCGCATGAGCACCATAACGACTATAATTGTTATATACTTCATATATAATTGCCCCATACTTAAAAGCTTCAAAATCATCTTCAAATAACGGCTCATTATAAAGTCTTAGGTTTTGTGCTTGTAGAAAATACAAAATCTTTTGTAATTGCAAATTAGTTATGTCATGATTATTTTCATGGCAATATTTAATCACTTGTCTAGCGTAAAACATTGCATTTTTCATTTATTTTCTTTCTATATTTTTATTTATATAATATAATAATTCATCATTGATTTTTTGCGTTTCCCTTATTTCTTTTATTGCATTTTCTGCTATTTGTCGTGAGAATTCTGATTGTTCTAGTGCTTGATTTAATAGTTGTCTTTGTTTTGTATTTTCCCAACTTGCTCCTAATAACAATATTAAAATAAATATAGATATTACATTCCAAATAGTTTGCATTTTTACCTACTTACCATCAAAAAAATTATCGCCATTTATATTATTTTGCGAAATAACTATATTTCCACCTGCCATATTTCCACGATTAAAAAAGCTTCTTTGCTTTATTTTGGCTTTCTTTTTCCCATCGCCTATATTTGTAACGACGCTACTAAAAAATGCTGTTGAATTTATGTTATTTCCTATGTAGCTATTTATATTATTACTATTAATGTTGCTACTATTAACATAAATGCAGTTATTACTATCAAATACAAAATCGTTATCTTGTTCTATTTCTTTTTGTATTTGTTCTAATCCATCTCTTATAGCTTTTACATCATCAAAGCTTTTCTCTTTTATAGCTTCATCAAGTCTAGCGATACATTCGCTAAAGACTTTATTAATATCAATATTATTTATAATAATACTCTTGCCACAAACTGTCACACCTTTATTTTTCTTTTTAAATAGATTAAATATTTTCATCTCTTTTCCTTTGCTTTATTTCATTAAATAACTTTTCGCTTTGTTTATCTAGTTCTTTATTCCGTCTTTCACGCTCTTTTATCTTGCGTTGTCTTTCTTCGTATGCAACTTCTTCTATTAATTTAATTCTTTGTCTAGGGCTTAATGCTAGATATTCATCAATGCTAATGTCGTAATATTTTTGAACCATCCTTAATGGCTTAAGCCTATTTTGAAAATATAATTTGGTAATTTTTAAAAATTCTTTTATTTTTTGTAGGTTCATAGCTCATTCTCCTTTTCTTGAGATAATGATTTTATTTTACGCTCCACACACTCATCATAAAGCCCTTGCAAAGTATCAGAAGATAAAATAGCAATGCTTTCTATGTCCGTCTTAAGTTCTTTAGATACAAATATGATTTTTTTATAATATTCATGTGCAAAATCAAAGCAAAAAACGAAAACACCCAAGTTTATAAAAGCAACTGCTAGAATACCCATGTTATCCCACAAACCTGTGCCTAAATAAACAAATCCATAAAAAAAGCAACTAAATAACACAACACACAATAATGCTAAAAAGAGTAATAATATAAACATTGCGAGTTCATGCCTAATAAAAGTAAAAACTATTCTCATCACTCGCTCCAAACTAGCTCAAATAAAGACTGTTTATTATTAATCTCTTCTATTAGCTCGATAATTGCGTTTGTGGTTTCTTCTACCGTGCTTTTAGGTGTGCGTCGTATCCTTAGCTTGTCGTAAGAAACATCATAAATAAGGTCATAACAATATACTTCTATATCAATTTCTTTATTGCAATATGCAATGTTTAACTTTATAAATAATGAAAGATTGTCAACACAATCATCAGGCTCTGCAGCATAAATATTAAAATTCTTAATTTTTCTTAAATCTACAGCGTTTTCAAATAAGTAACTGCATTCTCCACTTTGTAGCAATGGAAAACACATTTCTACATAATATTTATCACGATAAATTTTCCTTTGCTCATACACTTGATTTACTAGCGTTTTTAAATCATCTTTGCTTATGATATTGATTAGTTCTTTACTCATTTTTAACTCCTAAATCATCAGCCAAATCGCTTAATATTTTCTCAACAACTTTTATCGCTTCAAAATCTTCATTATGTAAGCCAATATCTAAGTATTCTATGCTTTTATTTAGCACATTAAGAGTATTGATATTTTTATCATCGCTAGGTTTGAATAGCTCTAAAAACTCGTGTAATGAGATATGCTTATCAATGTATTTAAGATCAGTGAATATGTATTTATCATGCTTAATATCGCTAGATTTGATTTTCAAATCAGCTTTTTCTATCGTATAATCAGCTGTTTCGCTAAACTCATATTCTAAGTCTTCATGACAATAAACTAAATTATCATAATATCTAGCTCTTAAATTTAAATCCTTATCTATAAAATAAATTCCATTATCATAACAATCATATTTGTCTATGAATTTTGCCACGCTAAAATTCTCATCTATTTTTATAACTTCATTAAGGACTGTGCCTTCATTGTAAGCCTTTTCATTTAGTTTTGCAAAATCTTTAAAATCAAGTTGTAAATGTTTAGCAATTTCAAGCGTTGGCACAATACTAGAAAATCCACCATTCCAGTGATTATAAAAAAGCTCAATTTCTTTCTTTTCTACATCAATTTTAGCAACATAACATCTGTTTCCCATGTTTTCTCCTTTTTTTTCTAATTTAAATTCTTAATACGATTACAAGAATATTAATATCTTATTCTTAAAATATCCTTTTAAGTATATTAAAAAAACATTATAATACAATCATTTACTAAAAATATTTATTATTAATATATTTTTTAGTATAAAATAAGATATTTTAAAATAAGGTGCAAAAAAAATGACACTAGGCACATTTAACACAAACGAACTTTTGAAAGCTCAAAAAAAGCGAACTATGTTTATGGCTAATTTGCGTGCGAAATTGCAAGGCGAGTTTTCTTTAGATGAGCTAAAGAAAACAATTCTAAAGCTTGATAAGGATTTAAGATACAACCTTGATAGCTTCATAGAAGAGCTAAAAGCAAATGAGCTAACAGAGATAAGCACACTTTTTAGTGATACCAAATATTATCAATTTAGAAAGGAGAGAAGATGACTTTTTGCGTAGCTGATAGTAAAATTGATGAATTAGTAAAAGTCAATAAGACCCAAAAACAATTATTGTATTTTTTACTAAAAAGCAAAACCAAGTTTAATTTAGACAAATGTATAAAAGCCTTGCAGATTTCTTCAAGGACATTTTATAGAAATGTTGAAGTTTTATTAAATAAAAATCTAATAATAAAAAAGGCTAATGATGATAAATTATATCATAATGAAAGCAATGTCGTTTATCAATTAGAACCTAATTTTGAAAATAATTTAAAGGGACTTTTTGGCATAAAGCAAGTGACAAAATGTCACAAGCCAACTGACAAAATGGCACACAACGACTGCCAAAATGACACAAACCCTACCTATATATATAAGAGTAAGAGTAGAGTAAGAGATGAATTTATAAAACCCCAAACCCCTTATAAAGGGGCTAGTGTTGTTTGTGATGAAATTTCTCAAACAAAAACTAAAGGACAAAATGAAAATAAATCTCAATTAAAACTTAAAGCACAAAGAATAGCAACCGAGCTAAATAATACTAGCGATGAGTTTATTTCTAAACTAGATGAGTTTTTAAACAATCGTAACAAAAAGCACAAGATAACTGAAGCTTACATAAGCGATTTAATAAACGAGTTAAAACAAATCCCAAGCCCACTTATTGCAATAAATAAATGCTTAGCAAAAGGGTGGATAACTTGCGAGAGCCATTATTTTAAGAGCAACGCTCAAATTGGTTTAAATCATAATTACGCACTACATCCAAACTTGCAAAGACAAGTAGAGAATAATGAGCTTACAGGACTAGAAGCACAGCAAAAACAAAATTTAGCACTAGCACTAGCAAGAATTAAAGACAAAGAAGAAGGCACAAATTACTATGAACAAATGAAAAATCAACTAAGAAAGGATAATTATGAAAATAAAAATACTACAAAACTTATTCAATGCATTTAATGATGATTTTAAAAGATTTGATTTATATTATGATAAGCTAAAGGATTTAGATAATGATGAGTTAGCTTGTGTTGTAGATAAAGCTATTGTAACTTGTAGAACTTTACCTAGTATTGCAGAGATATTAGATTTACATTATGAAGAAAGTTTTAACACTGCTTTGAATACTCTTAAAAATGTAGCTAGTTTTTTTAACTTTAATTGCCAATGCGTTGCGTTTGAAGATGACACACTAGCTGAGTTAATTAGGCGTAAGGGATTAAAACATTTTGCATATTCTGATGCTGATTATTTTAGCAACTATTGGAATATTAAAAATCTTAAAGATGAATATATTCAAATAGCGAAGTCTAGTAATAAAAAAGCAATTAGACATATTGAAAACAAATGTTTTAATGCTATTTGTTTATTTTATGATAAAAAAGGAAATAAGCATATATTAAAGAACACCGAAGAACTACAATTATTTTTAAGAGATGATAAATCTAAACAAGAATATTTAGCAGAATGCAAGAGCAAAGAAAACTTAAAAAATATTCTAGTTAAGGTCATAGTATGAGTAGCTCAAAACCTGAATTAAAACGCCTTGAAATCTTGGATAGTTGGCAAAGCGTAGGAGCGATTAAAGACTTAGTTCATCAAGCACCGATTAAGATTATTGACACTTTAGAAACTAAATATTCTTTAGAACGCAATAGTAAAAATCACGCAAGAAAGCCACCATTAAAAAACACAAGAGTAGAGCGTATTTATACGCCTGATTTTGCTTATAAAATACCGAGCCTAAAGCTACTAGTATTTGAAGAGTTTAAGAGTGATTACACAAGAGTTAAGCTAAGAGAAGCGTATTCGCTAAGAAGACAATTATTAGAGCAAAAAATCAAGGCGTTCAATGAAGATAGTGAATTAACAAACTTTATTAAAGAAAGCTTTAGCGTTTTACACTCAACTTGTAAATATACAAATCTTAATGAGATTGAGAGCATATTGCTAAGAACTGCTAGAGAGCAAAGCAAGAAAGATTTTAAAGATTTCTTAAGCAATGAAGAAATAAGGCAAGGTTATAAAATCGTGTTTTTTGAAAATGAGTTTATATACTACAAATATGCGGAGCTAATAAATGATTACAAGCGTAAATTACGACTTAGAGAATACGAAGCATCTTTATTCGTTACTTGCGAATAGTATTTTTACTAAGCCACACTTGGATTTGTTAGCGTGGAGTGAGAAATATCGTTTCTTAAGTGCGGAAGGAAGTGCTCGTCCAGGAAGATTTAAAGCAGCTAGTTATCAGCGTGAGATACTAACTATAATTAGTGATAAAGAGCATAAACGAGTAGTATTAAACTTAGCTTCACAGCTTGGCAAGACTGAAATGTGCTTAAATACTTTAGCGTATCTAATCGCACACGATCCAACGCCGATACTTTACATGCTACCTGATGAAGGTATGGCAGAAGATTTTAGTAAGCGTAGGTTCGCACCACTTAAACGAGATTGTAAAGAAGTGGCGAAGATTATGGGAGAGAATGCAAGTGATACGATATTAATTAAGAATTTTAAGGGCGGTTCTTTAAACTTCGTAGGTTCAAATAGTGTTAGCAAATTAGCATCTAAACCCATTGGCTTTTTAATAGTTGATGAAGTAGATAGATGCTCTAATACAGCAGAAGGTGATAGCGTTGCACTAGCAGAGAAAAGAACAATTACTTTTCCAAACGCAAAGATTTTGCTAGTTAGCACGCCTACTTTACATGGCACTAGCAAGATACAAAACGAATACGATAAGAGTGATAAAAGACGCTTTTATGTGCCTTGTCCTAAATGTGAGTTTAAGCAAGTTTTGGAATGGGAGAATGTGGATTTAGATAAAGAATGCCTAGTTTGCATTAGTTGTAAATATGAAATAAGCGAAAGAGAACGCCTTGCAATAATTAAAAAAGGTGAGTGGATAAAAGAGTGTGAAAGCGATGTGGCAGGGTTTCATCTCTCATCACTTTATAGTGAGTATGTGAGTTTAAAAAGCATTATAAAAGACTATAAAGATAAGTGTAAAAGCGAAGCAGGTTTGCAAGTATTTATAAATACCACACTAGCTAGGACCTACACACCAAAAGTAGAAAGCAAGATGAATGAAAGTGATTTAATCAAGCTTAAAAGAGATTATGACAATCTTAGCTTTTCAAGTGATGTGGCGTTTATCGTGGCTGGCGTGGATGTGCAAAAAGATAGGCTTGAAGTTAATTTCGCAGGAGCGAACAAAGACTTAAAAGATTTGCGAGTTTATAACATTACGCATAAGATTATCAAAGGTAATCCAAGAGAGTTAATGGTATGGGACAAGTTACATGAATTAGTGCAAAATGGTGTTTTTATGAGCGAAGTTGGCGAGTATTTAAAATGTAGCCTATGTTTTGTAGATAGTGGCTATCTAACAGAAGAAGTTTATAACTTCGTAGCTAGGCATAAGAGCTATTTTGCCACTAAAGGAGCGAATGAAACAAGCAATAATAAAAAGCTTTTGGTAAACAAAGTAAAGGCGATTAAAAGTGGTGTAGGATTAATTGAAATCGGCACTTTTACAGGCAAAAGCGAAGTGTTTGCGATGATAGAAAATAAGCGAGTTGTTTTTGCAAAAACTTATAGCGATGAGTATTTCAAGCAACTAACAGCCGAGAGCTTAAAAGTTGTAAAAAATAAATATGGAGATGAGAATTTAAGATTTACAAAAGACAGAGATAGAAATGAAGCATTAGATTTAAGTGTACTAAACCTAGCAGCTATAAAAACATTTTTAAGCAAAAAGAAAAGGAAGATTAAGCAATGAAGAAGATAAGGAATAAAAAGTCAGCATTTATGCATAGCTTAAATTGTCGTATTGATAATAGAACACTATACAAATTAATTAAATATAGCGAAGAAAGAAATATAAAACAAAGTGTCATAATAAGACAAGCATTACAGCAATACTTAAAGGCATTTGAGTGAAAGTAAGAGAAGTAGCTAAGATTTTCAATGTTTCACCACGAGCTATATATGATTTTATTAATTCACGAGAATTTAAACCTATAAGTCCGTGCGGGGACTATGATATGGAGCTTGCTAGTGAATATTTTCGCCACATTCAAGATAAAATGATACTTGATAGCGATGACCCCAAAATAGCAAAAATAATCGCTGATACAGAAAAGGCAAAAGCTGAAACAGATTTAAAAAGACTTGATTATGAGATAAAACAAAAAGAATACATAAAAGCTTCAATAGTCGAGAATGTATTAAGCGATGCTTATAAAGCACTTACGAAAAAAGTTTATGAGCTTGATAAAGAAGTGCATAAACATTCAAGCTTGCAAGAAGCTTGTGAAGTATTACTAAATGATTTAAAACTTGAATTATTAGAAAAATATAAAGAGTTAGATAGCAACTGTGAGCTAGATATTGTTTAGGTTCTTCCTGTGATTTTTCAAGAGTTGGGGGTTCGCGTCTGCAGGTTTCCGATTTGTGAAAAAAATTAAAAATCAACTTCATTCATTTAAATTATAAAAACACATAAAAACATTGCCTTATCTACAAATTAAATAAATTCTTATTTGTAATACAAATAACAACCTTTTATTTTTTAAACTCACGCTATGAATAAAGAGCGTATAAGAGAAAGAATTAGATTAATTGACATTGCCATTGATGAAGTTTTGCAAAGCGAGAGCCTTGCAGACCCTATCACTTCATATACAATTGATGGCGTTGTAATTAGCAAAAAATCAAGTGCAGAGCTAGTGCTTGAGCTTGAAAGATTAAAAAGCACTTATGCGAACTCTTTAAAAGTTAAAGAGATGAGGTTTATTTTTGCATGAAGTTATTTAATTTTTTTTCTAAGCAACGCAAAGCAAAAACAAACCTAAGTAAGTCAATTTACACTAATTCTATCAAGCAAAACACATTCGCAAGACTTAATGTTCCACGCCCAACAGATACATATTTTGAGCGAGTTAGGATACAAGCAAGAAATTTAGAAAATGATTTCCCGCTCATTCAAGGCTACTTAAATACAATGGTCGCTCAAATCCTTGGCGATGAAGGTCTAGTATTAGATGTAGCCACGCCAAATACAAAGCTAAACAAAGCTATTCAGAACAAGTGGTTTAAATACGAGCTTGATATTGATTTTGAAGATATAGAAGAGCAAATATTACGCAACCTAATTCGTGATGGCGAAGTCTTTATATATTGCGAGATTATAAAAAATAAGCTTCATATTAAGTTACTTGATAGTGAGAACTTTTTAGCAGCCAACACGAATTATAAAGATTTATTTTATAGCATAAAATACAAAGATGAAAGCTGTGAAGAGATAAAATCATTTATCTACACAGATCCAATAACTCGCAAAACAATTGAAATCAACTCAAACAATATTATCTATGTGAAAAATGATAAAGCTACTTTTTCACATCGTGGGATAAGTGAATTTGTATCAGTGATTTTGAATGTTACACAATGTGCTGACTTAAAAGAAGCTGAATTAGATAGAGCACAATTGCAAAGTAAGCTCACAGGCTTTTTAAAAGAAAAAGATAATCCATTAGCCGACACGCTAGGCGATGATGAAGAGATACAATTAATTAGAGAAGTTGATAGTGGAAAAATGCAATTCATTCCATCAAACGTCGATGTTGAAATGATAAAAGAATATAACCCAGTATCACTCCAACAATTCTTATTAAGTGCAAATCAAGAAACAGCAAAAGCTTTAAAAGTTGATTATGCCACATACACAGGAGATATGAGCCAAGTTAATTTCTCGAGCATTCGCCAAGGTGCATTAATAAATATAAGAAATTACAAAAGACTACAAAAAAAGTTAGCTAGAAAAATACACTCAGTAATTTTTACAAAATGGCTAGAGATTGAGTATTTAAACGAACAAATAAGCTTAAAAGACTACGAACTAATAAAAGCTAATTTTAGCTTCAAAGGGCAAGGATACGAAAGCATTGACCCAACCAAAGACGCACAGGCAAATGATATTCAATTAAAGAACGGCACAAAAACTTATAGCGAAATCTTGCGTGAAAAAGGCAAGGAACTCGACACACATTTAAGCGAAATGCAAAAAGAACAAGAATTGATAAAGCTGATTAAGGAAAGAGATTTAGACAAAAATACACAAAATTTTACACAAAATAATACACAAAATAATACACAAAATAAGAAAGGAGAAGAAGAGTGAAAGACTTCAAGCTAAGTGCAAAAGCACTAAGCCACGATGATGAAAAGCTAGAGATCTGTTTTATGGCTTTAAGTAAAGACAACAAGCACGAGCGAACTGACTTTTTTAGCGATGAAAAATACTTTTTATCAATAGATATTAGTTCGGCTAAGTTTAACGCAACTACGCTTTATCTAGACCACGAGCCAAGCTTTGAAAATGCTATCGGCAAGATAACGCAGACTAAACACGAACAAGACGGCATTAAATGTAAAGTTCAGTTCTTTAAAGAAGTAGAGCAAAGCTATCAGGCATATTTAAAGTTTAAAAATGGACTTAGCGATAGTGTAAGCGTTGGTGCTAGAGCTGATGATTATGAAGTAATTACAGAAGTAAGTAACGGCGTTGAGTTAGAGCATATCATTTTAAAAAATGCCGAAATCTATGAATTATCAGCCGTGTGGCTAGGAGCTGACCCAAACGCAAAAACAATCAATCAATTTAAAAAGGAGACAAGAATGAATAAAAAACTAAATGATGAAGACATCAAAAAAGATGATGAGTTAGAAAAGGATGAAGAAGAGCTAGAGCAAGAAGAAGATAAAGAGTTAGAAGAAGATGAAGACAAAAAAGAGCTTAAATCAAAAAAGCTTAGTGCAAGATTAGCAGAGCAGCAAGAAATCGCAAGAGCTGGAGCGTTGTTTGGCAAAAGCGAGTTAGCGAGCGAATTTATTGCTAAAGGCAAAAGTCTTGCAGAGTTTAAAGATGAGCTTTTATTAAGCCAACAAAGAGAAATTAAAACATTTAGCACGAAAGGGGCAAGAAATTGTATGAGTGATAGTAATTTTTCATTAGCACAAGCATTAAAGCTACAAGCTGGAGTGATTAAGAGTAGTGATTTAAGATTTAATCTAAGTGAATATCAAAAAACAAACACAATGTTAGAACTACCAAAATCATTCGGTCATCAGTTTGCAAATCCGTTTAATGGCTATTTAAACGACAACTTAAAAGGTGCAACACACGATGAGTTTAGAGCTGATTTATTGGTAGAACAAATGAGAATAGAAAGCGATATTTTAAATAAATGTCGTATGTTTGCAGGTCTTACAAATGAAATCGTAATCCCAAAAGATTTATCAACGCTAACAGCTGAAAAAGTTGCTTACGGAACAGAACAAGCAAGTCAAAATCTAGATTTTGATGTATTAAAAATAAGTCCTGTAACACTTAGAATTACAGTAAAACTTACTCATCAAATGCTATATATGTGCGATTTTGACCTTGAAAGCATTGTTTGGAGAGAGAGCGTAAGAGCATTTAAAGCTAAGTTTGAAAACATGGCTTTATATGAAGGTTATGGCGAAGTTGGGAAGTTCGCAGGGCTTTTTGCTACAAATGGCATAGCTAGAAACGATAATTACATGAAAGCTCCTACATTTGCTAAAACTCTTGATTTTGAAAACGCTTTAATAAGTGCTAATTATGACCCAAGCAATACAGAGTTTTACGCAAATAAAACAGATATAAATATCTTAAGAACTACAGAAAAATCATCAAACACAGGTATTTATCTAATAGATAAAGATAACACCTTAGCAGGCAATAAAATCTCACATTGTCAAACGCTCAAAAAAGGAGATATGGTGTTTGGTGATTTTAGCAATCTAGCACTTGCAACATTTGGAAATCTAAGAATGTCAATGTTGCCACAACCTGCAGGACTTTATATCTTAGAGGCGTTTTATGATGTAGGAATGGGCGTGTTAAATGAAAAAGCATTTTGTCTAGCACAAAACACCGCAATTTAAGGAGATAAAAAATGAAAAAATATGAAGTATTAGTTAGCTTTTATTACGAGAAAAAGACCTACCCAGTAGGTGACAATATAGAGCTTAGCGAACAAGATGCCAAGCAATTATTAAGGGCAAATTACATTAAAGAGCTTAATGAAACAACTAAACAAGCTAAAAAAGAAAGCAAAAAACAAACTGAGCCAAAAGCAGATGAGCCTAGCGATTTAGGTGAAGAACAAAAGGCAGATGAGCCAAACGAAGAGCCAAAGCCTGAAGAACAGAAGGCAGATAAAAAAGGCAAGTAATGAAAATACACAAAACACTTGAGCGTGATTTAGCTAGAGTTTTAAAAAACGGCGTAGAAGTAGCCCATTCTAAGGGCAATTTTTACGCTAATTTTTCAAATAGGTTGCTAAATTACGATGAGCTAAGTGAAGTTAAAACTTCAATAATAGCTTTAAAAAGCTCAAGTGATTATGTATGCGTAGGTGATGAAATCACAATTAACAAAAGCGTATATGAAGTAATCAAAAAAGAAATATACGCCGAAGTTAATAATAGATTTTATCTAAGAGAAGCAATAAAGAAAGCAACATTATGAAGATTACAGAGCAATTTATAAGCGAAGAGCTACAAGCACCAGCTATTAAAATCAATGAAATAATGCTGAATTTAAAATCAGTTTTAGAAAAGCTGATTAAAAATACTTCATTATTTGCATTAAGTATCAAAAGTAGCGATGAGTTTCCACTATGCATCATAACAGACAAGAGCGATAGCATAAGTGCAAATGTTGAGCAGTATTTTCACATAATAGATTTAGATATTAGCGTGTTTGATAGTTCTTATACTAAATGTAATGAACTTGTATTTAATATCTTGCAAATGCTTAAAAGTGCAGAGTTAGGGGCGATGATAAAAGGCATTAAAAGTATTGAACGAGAACATATAGAACTTACGAATAAAGAAGCTTTTAAAATGTCTATTAAATGTGAGCTTAAGTATTCAACGGAGCATTTTGCGATATGAAGGCTTATTTAGGAAAAATCGTAGAAGTAAACTACGAAAAAAGCTTGGTTAAAGTTGATTATCAAGGAACAATAAGCGATTTTATGCCTTATAAACAAGTGGCTAATTCTTATGTGAAAATCTACACACCAGCTAGAGTCGGAGAGCAAGTAAGCATAATTGAATTAGATGGTGGCTTTATGTATGCAATTGCAAGTTTTTTTAACGCTGATTATCCAAGTAACGGCGATGAATTTACACACAAAATCACTTATGAAGATGGCACAGAGCTAAGCTATAACACACAAAGTAGCACATTAGAAATCAACGTAGTAAAAACTATAAACATTACTTGCGTAGATTGTAATGTAAAAGCAAATACTGTTAAGGTTGATAGCCCTTCAGTTGATTTAGGGCTTGGTGGAACTGGGGTTATTACTTGCCAAAGCATTTGTCATTTCACAGGTGCACCACACGGTGATGGCTCAAGTAATACAAGGAGTGCAAAATGACTAAAGAAGCTATGAGCGAAGCTATATGTAATGCTCTTGGTAATGCTGGATATAAACAAGTTAAAGGTGGAGCAAATCATAAAGCATTTAATAAAGAGTTTATAGATGCAATCGCTAGTGGGGTAGTAGCTGAAATTAAAGCTAACGCTAAAGCAGATATTACCAGTGGCTCAAGTGCTGGAAAATATTCAATTATATAAAAAGGAGAAAAAATGTCAGTAGGAAGTTTTGGAACAACAGTTATTAAAAAGAACAAAGGCGTTCCTTTAGTTAAAATTGATAACGCAAGACCAACGGTGCTAATTTTAGCGAGCGAAAATGTAGGCATTAATTATTATTTATATGATGATTTAATTAATTTAGAGCAAGACCTAACAGAGCTAAAGCTAAAAGATACGGAATATTTAAACGACTTAAAGGCTGCTAATTTTAGCTCACAAATAGCTATTATCACATATCACGATGATACATTAAACACTACGCAAAATTGCTTAGATGCGATTGATAAGCTAAATGATTGCGAAAATGCCTTAAAAATTAGAGCGTTTTGGGTTTTATGTGATTTAGATAGTGATGATACTTATTTTAAACTTCATCAAAACGCAGTGAAAATGGGCTTTATTTTCTTTCATCAACTAAGCGAAAATACAGAAAGTGCGATTTTAACAAAGACTGAAAATTACCCAGTGCAACAAGCGATAATCTCTTATCAATTAATAACAAGAATTGGTGGTGGTATTCGCCCATTGAAAGCATTTTTACTAGCTAGATATAGCGAGTTATTAGCAAGTGAGCCTTACGCTTTTGGCAAAAGCTTATCAAGTAAGTACCTAAAAGGCATTACAGCAATAAATACAATCGCTACATATCTTGAAGGTGAAGACACCACAGCTGATAGGCTAAGAGCTAATTATATTACGATGGTAGTAAGTGATGATGGCTTTAAGATTTGGGGTTGTGAATGCAAAATTCAAAAACTTGAAGATGATTTCGCAGATATTAGAACAGGTATTATCATCAATGAATATGCAAGAGAGATTAAAAAAATACTTAAAAAAGTAAATGATGAAGATTTAGAGCTATTTAGCACTGTTTTTGCAGGCATAACTGATTTTAACAATAGATTAATTGCAAATAAAGTTATTGCCTATGGAAAAATCAGTATTGATTTAACTAAAAACACAGAAACGAGTTTAGCAGGATGTGAGATAAGTATAGATTTTGACGTACAAGAGCGTCCAGTGGATAAGAAAATCTATGCGTATGTAAACAGAGTTACAGGGCATCTTGGCGTTATTATTGAAAATATACAAAAGGCTGCATCATGAAAAAGCTAATCGTTCATAGAGATTTAAGAACCCCACAAGCAACCCTTAGCGTGTGGGATTTAAGAGCAGAAAATAACGAGAGCTTGTTTGAGTGTTTTGGTTGTGAGCCACCAGGAGAGCCTACTATCAAAAGTGGGCTTGATAAACCTATTTTACCTGGTGTTTATAATGCTTCTTGGTTTAGAAGACCAAGTGGCAAAATTGTTCCGATTTTATGGAATGAAAATGTGCCACTAGCAAGACTTATTTTAATTCACACAGGCAATACCGATGAAGATACGGCTGGGTGTTTATTACCAGGCAGAAGAAGAGATAAAAAAGGCGTTTGGCAAAGTCGTGATGCGTTTAATGAGTTTATGAGTTTTTTTCCAAATCCAAAACCACAAAACGATGAAAATGGCTTACCAGTCGTTGTATTTAAAGTAGAAATTATTTAAAGGAGAATAAATGAGAATAGAACCACAAGCACTAACAGGTGCAAGTTTAACCTTAAATGGCATTAAATGTAAAGGTGCTTTAGTAGAAGCAGATTTGCCAGAGCATGAATTTATAACAAAAGAAGTAGCTGCTAGTATAGGCAAAAAAGAAATAGTTTTGCCAACCCTAAAGCCACAAAGCTTAAAAGTAGTTGTAAATGCAGTTGATAATGCTATGTTTAAATTAGCGTTTAATCCAAGTCTAAAAAGAACACTGATTGTACTTGAAAATAATATAAGTGATAACGACAAAAACACTAGTTATAAAATTGTGGCAAATGGCAAGATTAAAAAAATCACACCACCAAAAATCGCAATGGAAGAAGAGATTAAAGTAGAGATTGAGTTAAGTTGCTATGCATATACAGAGCTTATCAATTTAACTCCAGCATTTTTATATGATGTAGATAATGAGATATTAATGCCAGACGGCATTACAGATATTTACGCAGAAATTAGAAGTAATATTTAAGGAGAAGAAATGGATTTTAGTACTTTATATAAGAGCAAAGAAGTTGTTAGAGGTGAGTTTAAAATAACTTTAAAAGAGCTTTCAGTTCAGAAAATGAGAGCTGTCGAAATTGAAATGAAAAAAGATAAGCATAAGGGATTAGCTTTAGGTTTATATTACGCCAGTGATGAACTTATTACAGAAGAAGATTATAACGCAATGCCTTCATCGTTGCAGATGGAGTTATTAGATGCTTACAATACATTAAATGTCCCCGAAGGTGTATTAGAAAAAATTGCAAAAAACTCGCTAGGTCCTATTGCGTAATCAGTAGGACCTTCAACACTTCGCTAAAAGATTGTGAAAAAATGACTTTTAGCGAAATCAAGTTTTATATGAGCGAAGCTGTGAAAATCATTAAAAGGGGTGGTTAGTGGCACAAGAAAAAGTCTTAGAATTTGGAGTTGGCATCAACGCTTGGAGTAAAGCATTTGAGCGTATTAGCAAAGAAAGCGAAACATTAGGCACTAAATATAATAATTTAATTCTTGATGGTTACGAGCAATACAAAAAAGCTCAAGAAGAACTAGCTACAAAAATCTCACAAAGTGCTGATTTGGATATTAATAAAGCTCAAGCAAAAATAAAAGAGCTAGGAGATAACTTAAAGTTAGCATTAAAACAAAAGTTAGTAGTTGATACTAAAGAAGCCTTTAATTCTATTGTAGAAAATGGTGCGAAAGCCTTTGCTGGCTTTTATACTCTTAAAAATACATTTGGAAAATATGTAAGTGCTGCTGCAAGTTTTGAAGAAGGCATTAATAGTATCAAAAACCCACTTTCACTAAGCCAAGAGCAGGCAAAAGCCTATGAAAACGCTATTAAAGAACTAGCAAGAACTACACCAACGGCAACAAGCGAACTAATATCAATGAGCCAATCACTTATCCAAAACGGCGTAAATGCTAGTAATCTAAATGAAATGACAACACTAGCAAATAAAATCGCTATTGGTTTTGGGCTTGATAGCACAAAAGTAGCAGAGCTCACGGGAAAGCTTAGCCAAATGGGGTTAAAAGCTGATGAGATAAACACTCTAGCTGGTGCAATTCACACTATGGGCGAGAGTTTACAAACCAATCCACAAGCGATATTAAATACGCTTGATAAATTAGGTGAAAGTGGTAAGCAAATCGGATTTAGTTTAGAACAAACCGCCGCACTTAGCGGAGCATTAAACAGCTTAGGAGTTGGGGCAAACGAGAGCGAAAAAGCAATAGAAAAGCTTTATGAAAGCTTTGCAAAAGGTGATAATAATGCACTTTTACAAATGGGAATAGACCCACAAGACTTTGCTAATGCACTTAAGCAAAATGCAGATGTTACGCTTCAAGCATTTATGAAAATGATAAATAAGTATGACAGCCATACGCAAAAGCAACTTTTAACAAGTCTTGTAGGTGCTAAAGAGAGCACAGCTTTGCTGAAACTAGCTCAAAATATGGATATTTATACTGAAGCTAAAAAGAAAATGAACGATATAAATGCTAGTAGTAAGCTTGATGGCGAAGTTGAAGCAGCACAACAAGGCTTTAATAATCAGCTTAAAGTTTTTAATAATAGTATTACTGACTTATGGCAAAATATCGGTAATGCACTTTTACCTACTGTTAGCACTCTATTAGATTATTTTACAAAAGGAGTTCAGCTTACGAGTGATTTTATAGCTAATCATCAAACGCTAACTCAAGTAATCGTTGGTGGTGTTAGTGCCTTAGTTGCTTATAAAAGTGCATTGTTTGCAATTGAGAGTGGAAAAAATATCTTTAAATTAATAGTTTTGCCGATTACTGCATTTAATCAAAGAATAAAATTAGCCACTATGCTTACTGGAGCATTTAATAAAAAACTCACAGCAACAAGCTTAGTAAAAAATGTTAGAAACTCTTTATTTACTTATGCAGTTGGAGCAGAGCATTTAGTTAGATCACAAAGCAAAGCATTCGCAAATATTACAAAAAGTGCAACGCTAAATCTAGCAAGTATGCCGAGCAGACTTTTTAAAGCAGTTACTAGCTTTAATCCATTAGCCTTTATAAAAAGCTCATTTTTAGCTATTCCAAAGCTAATAGCAAGTGTTGGTAGCGGTGCTATTAATGTGATTTTAGGAGCTTTTAATGTTTTAAGGGTTGCATGTCTTACTAATCCCATAGGGCTTATAATTGCAGCTATTGCAGCCGTTGGCGTGGCTGTATGGAAAAATTGGGATATTATAAAATCCTTTTTTGTAGGTGTTTATGATGGCTTTGTGAGTGCATTTGCTCCGATTACCGAGAGCTTAACACCTACTTTTAACGTAATAGGCTCAGCTATTAGCTGGGTATGGGATAAGATAAAAGCATTTTTTAGCTTTTTTACTACACAAACAGAGCATTCAAGCGAACAATTAGAGAGTGCGAAAAGTGCAGGTGAGCGTTTCGGGCAAGGATTAGCTAGTGCATTTAAATTAATTGCTACGCCTGTGGTTTGGGTTATAGATATTATAAAAGAGCTTATTGATTGGATACATAAAGCTTATGATTATACAGTAGGACTAATTGATAAAGCGAGTGAAATCACAGGAAGTATCGGCGATAGTATAAGCGACGCGTGGGATAGCACTAAAAAAGCTTTTAGCACTGGTTTTGGTTTGTGGGGAGATGATGAGCAAAAAGTCATCAAAAATACACAAGTAAATGAGCTAATAAAACTAAACGCAGAATATGATAAAGCTAAACAAGAACAAGTGATAAACAATCAAAACAAGCAAAAAAGCATAACTGATAATAAACAAGTAAATATTTATATAGATAGGCAAGAAACAGCACAAGAAATAGCAGCAATAGTGCAAACACAAAACTATAGCTTTGCTGATATGTAGGAGCAAAAATGGTAATTATGATTGATGATATAGAGCTTTATATTAAAGATGGAATTGATGGTATAAAGCGAACTTTAACGCCTAAGATAAATAAAGTAGAAGGTATTGCTAATACATTTTATCAATGCGTGGGTGGATATACTGAAGAAATAAGTTTTAATGCTTATTTGGTAGAAGATAGGCTAGATATTTTAAATAAACTTGATGAGATTGTAAAAACTAAAAAGGTTGTGGATTTTGTGTGTTTTGATGACTTTTTAGATTGCAAAATATTCATTACGAGTAAAACAGACAGCCCTGAGCTTTTTACTCGTGGGGCAGAGCCAAAAAGCAGTATGTATCACGCAAAAAGCGTAAAAATTACAGGGTATTTAATCAATAAGGATAGCGAATGATTACAGGGATTAAAAATATAAAAGACATAGAAAAACAAGCAAATAAAGAGATAAAAAATGCACTAAATAGAACTATTACAAAAGTAAAAAAAGATACCATAAACAATATGGTAAAGAAAACAGGTATAGACAAAAAGATTTTAAACAAATCAAGCGTTATGAAAACATACAGAGCAAAACCAAACGAGCTAAAGATAAAAATTAGTGCGACAGCAAGAGCTAAAATTGGTATTGATGACTTGAAAGGTAATAAAACAGAATATATTGACAAAAAGCTAGGAGTAAAGAAAATTGATATAAATGAAAAGTTAGGAGTTAAAGTAATTACAATTGACAGAGAAGGAGTGTTGCCTTACGACCCAATTGCGATTAAAAAAGCTCCTGATTTTTTTGGTAGGATAAAAAAAGGCAAAGATGAATATTTGAAAAAATCAAAGAAAACTATAAAAGAATTGTTAGAAGAAGAAGCAACCACAGAGATAGCAGATGAAATATTTGCCGAAGAGTTAAAAAAGAAATAGAATTTAAATTCGGAATTTCGTTTATTTAGTAGAATTTATTTTATGTATTTTAAGGGCTTATTGCCCCCTATATTTTTCAATAATAGCTAACAACTCATCAAGTTTTAAGCCCTTTTCATAATAATACAAAAATGGTTCTACCCACGATGGGATTTCTTTATCATCTTTCCAATTAGTAGAAATGCCCGTGTAACTAACATTTGCAATTTCTGCGAAGTCTTTTCTGCTAAGTCCTAATTCTTTAATCTTTTTGTCAAATTCTAATCTTGTCATTAAAGTCCTTTTTAGTAAATAATTAAAAAAATTATATTATTTTTTAGTAAATAACATAAAAAGCCTTGACATTTTTAGTAAAGTATGATAATATTACGATGTTTTTTTAGTAGATTACTAAAAAACAAAACTATGAAAGGAGTAAGCATAATGAAAAAGCTAGATTTTTTAATCAAACTCGCAACCTTGATTTATGTAATCTCGCAAATCATTTTACTATGGTTTAAAGCACTTACATAGCAAAGCGATAAGGGGGCAGGTTGCCCCATACATAGCTTAACATTATGCTAACTCATATTATATCAAAAGGAGTTAAAAATGATAGAATTTTTAGAAGTTTTACAAGTTTTATTACTTGTATATGTAGCATTAAAAATTAGCAGTAAAGGAGAAAGAAAATGACAGATTTAGTTGTTATAAACGGGCAGAATGTAGAGTTTGAGGTAGCCAACGACCAAGTAACGACTACCTCTTTAAGCGTGGCTAAAATATTCAATAAAAACCACAAAAACATTATACGCAAAATTAATGAATTCCCAAAGGATAATTTCACTCAGCTCAATTTTGAGCCGAGTGAATACACCGACAGCACGGGAAGAAAATTAAAAGCTTACAATATAACTCGTGATGGGTTTGTTATGCTTGTAATGGGTTTTACTGGAGAAAAAGCTTATCGCTTTAAGATTGATTATATTAATGCGTTTAACAAAATGGAGCAAATGCTAAAAAATAAAGAGCTTGAAAGTAGTAATAAGCTAATCTCAAACCTAGAACGCAGAAATAAGCGAGTTGCCTTAGGTTATAAATCACAATTAGCACAACAAAAAGAAAAGTATGAGTTAAAGCTCAAGGTTTTAGAGTGTGAACTAGAACATAAAAGCAAGATTGACTATGACAAGCCAAGCCAAGAGCTTAAAAAAGCATTGGCAGAGCGTGGGTGGTTGCTTATGAATAAGAATGATTTTTTATTTATCGCCGAACACTTAGCTACTAAAATCAATAGTGGAGCTTCTTATATTTTAGGCACAAATAAGCCAAAGTGCTTAAATCAATTAGCAACAATCGCACACCACGCTTGTATTAAAAAATATGAGAGTGATATTGATTATTTGCTTGGTAAAAAAATTAAATATTGGGGACTAACAGACCATATTGAAGAGCTAAAAATAAAAAGAGCTGATAGCGTGTGGTCGCCTATTTATAATAAATGGGTTATTGAAGATGGAGAACAAATCGCAGGTTGGGAACTTGAGTTAAGGTGGAAAGGGGATAAAAAATTAAGTTATGGGGGCTAATGGCTCCCATTGATTAAATTAGAATTTAGATTTGGAATTAGTTTTAGTCTCTAGTGTTTTTGTAAAAATTCGGCAAAATGGGATAGTTTGGTTCTCAGTGGTTTGTTTATATATTTATATATAATTTTACTTATTTTTTATATTGATTTTATATTTTTTAAAACCCTTGTAAAATAGTAATTTTTAGTGTTACGCAGGTGCAATCTTTATTAGTCAGTGTCCTTTATTTAGTCCTTAGCATATTTAAAACCTTTATTTTATAGATATTTTCAAATCTCCACAGCTCCACCATTCTTATTTTTTCCATTCTTTTCTAAAGCTAATTAGATATATATAAAAACTAATCTAATTTATATAATATTATTATTTTAACAAGTTTTACATTTTTTATCCTTTTATTTATAATTTTTACTTAAAATAAAAGCCCTTGCTGTAACAAGGGCTAAAAGGCTCTTAAGCAAAAAGCCTTTTGCAATGAGATATTAAAATCTCTTTTAAGTTGGTGTTTTTAGAAAGAGTGCTTATCTCTTCTAAAAACATTTCATCATCGTAAAGCTTTACGAACTCATCTTCTGAAATTTGTTCTCTAAATAATATGTGTTTTAGCAAAAGATTGTGCTTTTCTTGAAACTCATAAGCACTGAAATTATCTTGCCTATAAGCTATGACAAGTGTTTGTGCTTCTAAGCTCAAGTTATTAAAATCTTTATCATTCAACTCGCTAACTATAACCCTTGCAACTTCGTTTAAGAAGTCTTCTAAACTCATATTTAAATCTATCATCATTTATCCTTTTTGTTTTTTTATTTTTTTTTGGCTTTTTAAAGCAACTTGTTTTTTATCCGTTTTAAAATCTTTTTTTTGTTTTTTTATGGCATTTGGTTAGTCTCCTTTCGTTTGTAATTATTTAGTAATTTACTTATTTTTATTTTGTATTTAACTAAATATAAGCGAAATGTAACATAATATTCTTAAATTAAACTTAATTATTTGTTATTTACAAAAAAATATTTTGTAATTTGACAAATATATATAAAAATGCTATTATCTTCATAATTTTTTTTTAAGGAGTAGAAATGACAAAAAAAGATTTTTTATTAAAATTAAAAGAATTAAAACTAACAATAAACGATTTTGCTGAAATTGTAAAATTGCCTGTAAGTACTCTTTATGGTTGGCATAGAGATGGAAAAGAAGCACCTGCGTGGGTTGAAGCATTTATTTATTACTATGAAAAAGCTATGAAGTATGAAAAAATAATAAACGATAAGCTTTTAGAAATTGATAAAAAATAATCCTAATTCTGAATTTAAATTCTTTATTTTTTTAAGAATTTAAATTCGCCACCCCACATACCACAAAAAAATTAACAAACGATTAATTATTTAAATTTTTTTTAAGGAAAATATGGTAAAATATCGCTACCTTTAAGTTAAAAAGCTAATAGTTTTATGTTTGAAAAAACTTAAAATTGGGTTTCGCTTTGGAGGTGTAGAATGATAGAATATATTGTTTTAATCGTTTTACTAATCGCTTTACTTAAAGCTTTAAAAAACTTCAAGTAAAGCACCTTTAAAAAAATAACTCTTCAAAATTATAAACTAGCACGGCTTAGCAAAAGCTTAAGGAGATTTAGTGAAACTCGCCGTGCAGTTTCACAACTTTCTTAAAATCTTTCAAAATTACGCTTAAAATCAAAAAATCTTTACTAAAACATACTAAGATACTAATTTTATATTTAAAACGATTTTAGATATGTTTTTGTTAATTTAAAAGCATATTTTATAAACTCGCCACATCAGATTTTTTTTACACTTTTAAAAATTCGCCGCCCCCCCCCCACCGAAAGGAAAATTTTTATTTTTTT